>CAZXYL010000455.1:0-9901 GCA_964644915.1 uncultured Geminicoccaceae bacterium | reverse complement strand
GACCACGACCACACCCAGGATCACCACGGCGTCGACCCAGTGGCCGAGCACCCCCGAGAGGACGGCAGCACCCAGCAGCACGTAGATCAGCAGATTGTCGAACTGGGCGAGGAAGCGCGCCAGCGCGCTGCGCCCTTCGGGTTGCGGCAGCCGGTTGGGCCCGAAGCGCTCGAGCCGCGCCGCGATCTCGTCCTCGGCCAGACCCTCGGGGCGGCTCTCCAGCCGGCGGATCGCCTCGTCGGCGTCGAGGGCATGCCAGGGGCGCGCGCTCTCGCGCTCGTTCAGGGCGTCACGACGGAGGGTCTGCTCCTGGGTCATGGGCGTCTGCAGGTTAAGGCTTCGTCGGAGGGTGCAAATTGAGGCAGGTCAAGCGACCACGCTTGGCGATCATAGCCGCAGGGTCAATGGGGAGAACCCCGCCGCTCGTCACATCGCGCAACAGGTCGCGCCAGACTTGCGAGGAGATATCAGAAAACGATATTATCGCACCGGTGAACCGGAAGCATGCTGCGACCCTCGAGCGCATCTTCGCCCGCCCGTCCCGGGCCAACGTACGCTGGGCCGATGTGGAGGCCCTGTTCCGCGCTTTGGGCGCCACCATCAGCGAGGGCAGGGGCAGCCGCATCCGCGTCGAAATCGAGGGGCACCGCGCCGTGTTTCACCGCCCGCACCCGTCGCCCTATACCGACAAGGGCGCGCTGAGTGCGGTACGGCTGTTTCTGGAAACCGTCGGAGTGCAACCGTGAGCATGGAGTACAGGGGCTATACCGCCGGACCGATCGAGCTCGACGCCGACGCCGGCACGTTCTCGGGGGTGGTGATCGGGCTGCGGGACGTGGTTCACTTCTCCGGCCGTACCCCCGAGGAGCTGGTGCAGGCGTTCCGGGACAGTGTGGACGATTACCTCGAGATGTGCGCCGAGCGCGGCGTCCCGCCCGAAAAACCCTATAGTGGCAAGCTTCTGGTGCGGCTCGCCCCCGAGCTGCACCGCAAGATCGCGCAGCGCGCGGCCGCCGAGGGAGTGAGCCTCAACGCCTGGATCGCGCGCCAGATCGACCGCGCCGCCTGAAAAACATCCGACGGGCGCGGAGCTATGCCGCCGCGGGCTCGTGCAGGATCGGCCCGCGCAGCTCGGCCAGGCTGAACAGCCGGAAAGCCCGCTCGCCGTTGTAATCGAGGATGCGCAGATCGTCGGTCTCGTGCAGGTCCTTGATCACGACGTCGAAGTGACCGGCGTAGCGCTGCCGCGCGAGCTCGAGCGGCAACTCGTAGGCGATGAACTTCTCGATGCCCTTGGCGCGGAACTTGTCGAGCAGCGCGCGCTCGGTGATCGACGGGTGCGAGGTCAGGATCACCAGGGGGCCGCTGCCCGTGAACAGCATGAACGCCTTCATGGTCCGCCTCCGCCTGCGCTTTGGATAACACCGCAAATCTGGCGCGGCGGGCCGGGCCGGCAAGGCCCGGCCATGCCGGCGAGGGTCGCGGCCCATGGACGCCGCGCGCCGCTGCGGTCAACATGCGGCTTGCAACCGACCTCCTTGCGGATGCACAGCCCGGATGCTCGAGACCGCCCTCGTCGCCTTCACGACTTTCTTCGCCACGGTGGGGCCGGCCGACGTCGCGGCGCTGTTCGCCGCCCTGACGGCGCAGAACACGCCCGCCCAGCGGCGCGCCATGGCCATCAAGGGCACGCTGATCGCGACCGCGATCCTGCTTCTGTTCGCCCTGTTCGGGGAGGCGATCCTGCGCCTGTTCGGCATCTCGCTGCCGGCGCTGCGCACCGCGGGCGGCATCCTGCTCCTTCTGATCGCGATCGACCTGGTGTTCGCAAGGCCTTCGGGCAGCACGACCACCACGCCCGAAGAGAACGCCGAGGCCGTGGCCAAGCAGGACATCTCCGTCTTTCCGCTGGCCACGCCCCTGATCGCTGGACCCGGCACCATCGGCGCCACGATCCTGCTCGTGGCGGACGCGCAGGGCGACGAGCTGCGGATCGCGATCATCATCGTGGCGCTGCTCGCCGTGCTCGCGCTCACCTTCCTTCTGCTGCTGGTTGCCTCTCAGGTGCAGAGGCTGCTCGGGATCACCGGCCTGCACGTGGTCTCGCGCGTGGTCGGCGTGCTGCTGGCGGCCCTCGCCGTCCAGTTCATCTTCGATGGGATCGGGGCCAGCGGCATCCTCGCCCCGCTGGCCGAGGGCGCCTGATGCCTGTCGCGCTGGCGGGAGCGCCTTGGCCCCCGCCCTGCGGCGGTCAGAGCACGACCAGGATCAGAGCCAGAACGGCCGCGACCGAAGCGCCGGCGGCCAGCATCCCGGCCTGCGGCGAGGGCGCATCCTCGGCCTGCATCGCCAGCCGGCGCACGCGCTCCGCTGCCGCCGGCGCCGAGATCGTCCGGCGACCGCGGTGGGAAGCGGCCACGATGCTCTTCACCTCGTCTTCGCCCAGATCGAAGAACTCGGCGGCATCCTCGAGACAATCGCTCTGCAGACCCTCCGCCCGCAGCGCCCAGTCCTCGAAGGCGACGCTCAGGGGCGAGTTGTCGGCACGCCCGCCGCGCCCATCAACTCCCGTCCCCGGCTGCGCGCCGTCGACCAGGCGCAGCAGTTGCTCCTCTTCCAGTTCGAGCAGCTCGGCCCAGCGATAGAGGCGCTCGCCCTTCGACATGCGCCAGCTCTCCCTCAGGATCGTCCAATCCTCCTGGACCTCGCTCTGAACGCAGCCAACCCGTTGATCTTCCATATCCTCCTCCACGCCGCGATGCCCGATGCAAGCCCGCACCAGCTCGTGTGGATTTGAGGCTGTCGTGCGGCGAACGCCGCGGCGGCGCCCAACGTTCCCCGGGGCACGGCAAGGCGACGCCATTGGCGGCACACCAGGCCCGAGGAGACTGGAACAGCGCTGGTGGAAGATCTTCAGGCGAGCCGCCGGTCGGCGAGCTCCAGCGGCCACACGACCTCGAAGCGCTCGAACACCGTCTCGATGCCGTCGTGCATGACGAACCCCTCGCGCGCCGCTTGGCGCCCGAAATACCGGCGATGCGCGTCGAGCCACCACACCCGGGTGCGATCGCCCTCGCCCTCGTCCCAGGCGAAGCTGTCGTCGACCCCGATCAGCGGCCCGATCCCGATCCAGGTCGTGCGCCAGATGCAGCGCGGCCGGCTGCGGCCGTCCACCAGCACGACCAGATCGCCGACCCGCGGCAGCGGGTTGCGCTCGTCGTAATCGCGCAACAGCGAGGCGGTGGCCCGCTTGGTGCCGGCGACGGCCAGCTCGGCGAGCTCGTCCGCCCCTTCGGGGTTGTCCTCGAACGAGACCACCACGTACTCGTCGTGCCCGAGCCCGACAGCGCTCTTGAACGCCGCCCAGAAGGCCTCGACAGCAGGCGTCTTGTTCATGTCCGGTCGACCCCAGCTCACCGTTTCCGGTCTTGAAGCAGCAATTGCCGCCCCGCACCAGCCTGCTCGTGCATGATAGCTCTGCTCCGGCGGGGCTGTTCACTCAGCCGAACCTTTGCGACATTTGCGGCGGAATGACGCGCCGGCTATCGGCGCCGGGAGACGGGGAACCATGGCGATCGTCCTCTACGATCTGGTCGGCACCGACGACCGGCGCTTCAGCCCGCACTGCTGGCGCACGCGCATGGCGCTGGCGCACAAGGCGCTGGAGTGCGAGGCGCGCCCGGTGCGCTTCACCGAGATCAGGGCGATCGGGGACGGACGCTGCAAGACGGTGCCCGCGATCGAGGACAACGGCCGGCTGATCGTCGACAGCTGGGCCATCGCCAAGTACCTGGAGGAGACCTACCCGGAGCGCCCGAGCCTGTTCGGCGGCCTCGGCGGCGAGACGCTGACGCGCTTCGTGCAGAGCTGGTGCGTGAGCGTGCTGCACGCGGGCCTGGCACCCCTGATCGTCCGGGACATCTGGGAGCATCTGGCGCCAGAGGACCGGGACTACTTCCGGACCACGCGCGAGAAACGCTTCGGCCGCACGCTCGAGGAGGTGCAGGCCGGCCGCGAGAGCCGGCTGGAAGGCTTTCGCAAGAGCCTGGATCCGGTACGGCTCAGCCTGCGCGAGCACCCGTTCCTGGGCGGCGACGGCCCGCTCTATGCGGACTACCTGGTGTTCGGCGCCCTGCAGTGGGCCCGTGTGATCAGCCCGTTCCGGCTGCTCGCGGACGATGACCCCGGGCGCGCCTGGTTCGAGCGCTGCCTGGATCTGCACGGCGGGCTCGGGCGCGCCGCGCGCGCCTGCGAGTGAGCCCGGACCCTCACGGGCGCAGGGCCTCCAGGACCCGGTCCGGCCAGGTCGCCCCCGAATCGCTCCCGGCCGGGGTCGAGGGCGCGTCCCCGCCGGGGCTCAAGGGCCCGTCCGCTCCATCACCACGTGCCCGTCCGCATCGACGATCTGCACGCTCGCCGCGCCACCGTCGCCTTTGGCTGCGGCCCAGCGGTCGACCAGCGTGTTGAGGTAGCTGCGCTGGCCCGCGGGCGGGATGGTCGACCAGGCATCGGTCGCGGTGACCTGGACCACGTCCTCGCTCCTCGCCTCGACGCCGGTGAACAGCTCGACGCCGGCGACCGCCTGGGCGCGGCTGTTCAGGTAGTCGACGCTCTCGCGAAACTGCTCCAGCCCGGGCAGATCCAGGGCCGGGCCGACCGCCGGCTCGGGCGTGGCGGCGGGCTCCGGTACGCTGGGCTCGACCGCCGCCATCTCGTTCGCAGGTGCCTGCGGCTCGGGGCTCGGTGCCGTCGCCGTCTCAGGGGCCGGTGCGGGCGCTGGCGCCGGCTCGGGCGCTGCAGCGACGGCAGGCGCGGCTGCCGGCGCGCCACCAGGCGGCTCGAGGAGCGAGCCGTGAATCCAGCCTTCCTCGCCGCCGGTGCCGGCGATCTCGGCGCGCACCCAATCACCCTGCCGCTCCAGCTCGATCACCTGCTGGTTGCGGTAGATCCGCATCTTGACCCCGGCATCGGTGCCGGGGCCGTAACGCACGTTGACGCCGTCACCGGTCACGACCAGGGCATCGCCCGTGGCCGCCCACGCTGCCCCGCCGAACAGCATGAGGCCAGCGAAGGCCAATCTGCCCAGCCGCATCATCCTCCTCCGCTTCCTTACCTCCTCAGTGTGCCGCCGCGGCGCGCCGAGAGCAACGCCGCAAAGCAGCATCTACGTGCCGCCTCGCGCCGCTTGCGCGGCCACCGCCTCGACCTCGACCTTGAACTCGGGGCGGGCGAGCGCCTGGACGACGACCAGGGTCGAGGCGGGCGGCGGCATACTCACGTATCGATCGCGGATTTTCATATAGGCCGCGCGATCCGCGGCGTCAGTGAGAAACACGTTGAGGCGCACCAGATCGTCCGCGGACATGCCGGCCGCCGCCAGGATCGCGATCAGATTGTCGAACGCCTGCGCGGTCTGGTCCTCGATCGCCTGGGGCGTGCGGCCGTCCGGCCCGACCCCGACCTGGCCGGAGACGAAGAGCAGGTCCGCGCCGGCCGGCACCAGCGTGGCATGGCTGTAATTGGCGATCGGCGCCTGAATGCCGTCGGGATTGATGCGCTCGAGCATGGCCTCCGCTCCCCGTTCGGGTTATCTGGACGGTGCACCGCTTGTGGCACGACCCCGCGCCGGCGGCAACGGCGCGAGCCGGCCGCGGGATCGGCAGGAGGAAGCAGCATGTCCCGGTTGCCCCGTCGTCTCTGGCAGGACATGACGACGGAGGAGTTCAAGGGCCTGGATGTCGATCGTGTCGTGGCCGTGCTGCCGGTCGGCGCGATCGAGCAGCACGGGCCGCACCTGCCGGTCTGCGTCGACGCCTGCATCAACCAGGGCATCCTCGCCCAGGCGCTGGAGATTGCGCCCGAGGATCTGCCGCTGACCGTCCTGCCGATGATGCCGGTGGGCAAGAGCACCGAGCACATCGCCTTTCCCGGCACGCTGACGCTCTGCGCCGAAACCCTGATCCGTCTCTGGAGCGAGATCGGCGAATCGGTGGCGCGCGCCGGTGTGCGCCGGCTCGTGCTGTTCAACAGCCACGGTGGCCAACCGCAGGTGATGGAGATCGTCGCCCGCGAGCTGCGGGTGCGTCTCGGCATGCTCGTCGTCAGCTACAGCTGGTACACGGCGGGGATCCCGCCGGGGCTGTTTCCGGAGGAGGAGGTGCGCCACGGCATCCACGCCGGCGCGATCGAGACCTCGATGATGCTCTATCTCCGGCCGGACCTGGTGCGGATGGACCAGGCGCAGAGCTTTCAGCCGCTCATGGCGGAGATGGCCCAGGACTACGTGCGCCTGTCGCCGGTCGGGCCAGGGCGCCTGGGCTGGATGGCGCAGGATCTGCACCCGTCGGGTGCCTGTGGCGATGCCAGCGATGCCGATCCGCAGCGGGGACGTCAGCTCGTCGAGCACGCCGCGCGCGCGCTGGTCGAGTTGCTGGTCGAGGTCGAGCGGTTCCCGCTCGAGAGGCTGCGGCTCGGGTAGGCGAGGGACCCCGCTCAGCCGCGCCCGCACCAGTGCGCGAGCAGCGGGCCGCGCTTGCCGTAGACGGGATCCGACGCGGGCAGCGGCACGCGCGCGATGTTGGCCAGAACCCGCGGGCGCTCGCCCGACTTGCCGTAGCACAGATCCCAGCTCTGGCCGTCGGGGTAGGCGCCGACGACGATGAGATCCGGGCTCGCGCCCAGGTTCTGGTGCCCGACGCCTGCGGGGATCACGACGACGTCGCCCGTCTGCACCGTGAGCACCATGCCGTGCCCGCCGCCGAAGCGAACCTCGGCCCGGCCGCGGCAGATGCCGAGCACCTCGTGCGCGGTGCTGTGGTAGTGCGGGAAGGAGTAGATGCCGGCGCGCCAGGCGCCGCTCCAGCGGTGGGCGGCGAACAGCCTCTCGCACACCGTCGCGGCGTCTCGCGCGCCGAGCGCGAGCGCCCCCTGATAGACCAGAAACGGCAGCTCGGGGTTGTTCGGGATGGCGCCGTCGTCCTCGAACCGGTATGCCGTCGCCTCGACGCGTCGCACGATCTCCTCCATTTGCATCGCCATTCCCTCCACGCGCCGTTCGGGCGACCGGTCGACTCTTCCGCCCGCCTGCTATCGGGGTGAACGGAGCACGCTGTCAGAAGTTCAATCGCAAGATTGTACGAGAGACCGCAGCATATTCGTTCTACCCGACCCAAATGCAACGACCGCAGCAAAGATCTCCAACGCGGGTCTGCTGCCATAATACGAGGCTAGCATTGCCTGGCACTCGAAGCATGAGACTTCTATGGCATGTCCTGTAAAGTGTACCTCTCAACTCACGGCAGTGGGACCTGATCTTACGTCAGTGCGCTGAGCTCAGAATGCGGCCATCGCCCGCTCGACCCGGGCGAGGAAGCGTCGTCGGCTCGCCTCGGTCGAGACGTTCATGTGGTAGTGCGCGAGGTAGCGCACCCGGGCGCGCGGGCCGACCAGATAGCGCAGATGCCGGGTGACGAGCTTGCGCGGCGGGTCGCCCATGACCCAGGCGACCCAGCGCGCGCCGCCGTAGGTGACGACCGCGGCGACCTTGCGGATGTGCCGGAGCGCCGGCGTGATGCGGCCATCGGCGCTCAGATGGAAGCTCACGCCCGGCAGGAAGACGCGGTCGAAGAAGCCCTTGAGCATCGCCGGCGGGCCGAAGTTCCAGACCGGGAAGCATAAGACCAGCGCCTCGGCCGCGAGCAGGCGCTCGACGTAGCCCTGCACCGGCCGTCGGTTGGAGCCCATATCGTGATAGCCTTGCCGCTCCTCGCGTGAGAGCACCGGGTCGAACGCCTCGGCGTAGAGATCGAGATCGTCCACTTCGTGCCCCGCGCCCTCCAGGGCGAGCCGCACCGTCCGGTGCAGCGCCGCCTGATAGCTGTCCTCGACCGGATGGCAGAAGATCACGAGCACCCGCATGCCGCTCGAGCGCCGCTCAGCCGATGGTCTCGAGCGACTGGTAGAGGTAGGACTGCCGGCTCATGCCGGCGTAGTCGGGGTTCTCCCAGCCGATCATCTTGCCGGGGTTGAGCAGGCCCAGGGGATCCGCCTGGCGCTTGAAGGCGAGGTGCGTGTGGTCGACCTGCTTCATCCCGCCCTCCTCGAGGGTGAAGGCGTGCGGGTTGAAGATCGGGCAGCCGTGGTCCTCGAAGCTGCGGATGATCTCGTCCAGCCGTTCTTCCGTGGTGAAGCGCACGATGGGCAGACCGAAGCAGGCGATCTGCCCCTCGAAGCGCACGAACTCGAGATGGCTCATGACCTCACCCTCGAAGCGGCGGTGCATCTCCAGGGCGCGCTCGAGGTGGTGCGGCGGCGGGTAGAGCACCTGCAGGTAGGTGACGCTGGGATCGATCTTGAGCGCGTGCAGGGTGGTGTGGTTCCAGGACAGCTCGTAGATCGGCAGCGCCTTGCGCCTGGGATCGGCGGCCGGCCGCTCGAGCAGGATCTCGGCCGGCCACGACTTCACAAAATCTTTGAATGCGGCCATCCAAAGCTCTGCAATCATGAGCAACACCACGCTGGCACCGCCCGGGATCAGGCTCCGAAGCGGCCGGAAGTAGAGCTCGGGAATGGGCGCGGCCAGCGGCGTGATCAGCTTCTTGGTGAGCGCATCCTGCCGGGCCAGCGCGTCGCCGAAGCGGGCCGCGGTGGCGAAGTCTTCGAAGCCGAGCACGAGGTCGACCCAGGGCCAGGCGGGGGCGAGCGGCATCAGGGCCTCGGTGATCACGCCGTTGGTGCCGTAGGCGTGATTCACCTGCTGGATCGCATCCCCCTCGAGCTCGAGGACGCGCGGCTCCGCCTCCATCGTGATCACGCGCAGGCCCAGGATGTTGCCACGCTCGCGCAAGGTGCCCCAGGTCACCGAGCCGGCGCCCGAGGAGCCGCCGGCGACGAAGCCGCCGATCGTGCCCATGCGCAGCGTGCTCGGGTGGACGCGCAGCTCCTGGCGCGAGTCCTCCTGGCACGCCCGGTCGATCTGATAGAGCCGGGCGCCGGCCTCGGCGCGCACCCGCCCGAGCCCGATCGCCTTGATCCTGTCCATGCGCGCGAGATCGAGGACGACGCCGCGCCTGAGCGGCATCGCCTGGCCGTAATTGCCGGTGCCACCGCCGCGCACCGTGACCGGCACGCGCTGCCGCCAGCACGCGGCGAGCGTCCGGACGACGTCCGCCTCGTCCCGGGCCTCGATCACCAGGTCCGCCGTGACCGCATCGAGCTGGCGCCTGAGCACCGGGCTGTACCAGTAGAAGTCGCGGCTCTTCTGCAGGACCCGGCCCGGCTCGGTGATCACCGGAATGTCGCCGAGCTCGGCGATCAGGGCATCGAGACCGGCCATGCGTCCTCCGTGGTTCGGTTCGCCCGAGGCGGCCCCAAATTGCCAGGGGACGGGCCCGAGCGCCAGACGGCAGCGCGACGGGATGCGGACGGCGCCGCGCCCGCTGGTCCGGGACGCCAGGAAACGCAATCTCCGCCTGCGCACGGCGCGCGCCCGCTGCAAAGCGGCGCTGCGGGGATCGATGATGGATCAGGGCGTCGCGCAGGACGCGCGCGAGCATCTCGCGGACGTCTACTGGGCGTTCGGCGCCTTCGTGGAGCCGGTCGCCTCAGCCGCCTACTGCCTCAAGGGCGCGGTACCCGTGCTCGGGGTGAAGGGCATCTACATCGGCATGCTGCAGTTCAACGTGATCCAGAAGATCGCCGTGGTGCTCGTGCTGCTGTTCCCGGCGCTGGCGCTCTGGCTGCCGAACCTCCTGTTCGGCATGCGTTAGCGCGGACCCGGCGCGGCCCTGCCCGGTTGACAGCGGCGAGCGCGGGCGCGCAAGAAGGAGGCAAGAGCGCCGCGGACCGACAGGCTGCGGCCGTCCCGAGAAGGCATCACGTCAGGGAGACAAGGGGCAATGGA
>CAZXYL010000454.1:0-2674 GCA_964644915.1 uncultured Geminicoccaceae bacterium | reverse complement strand
CGGGTTCAGCAGCGCGCCTATCAGATCTGGGAAAGCGAGGGACGACCGGACGGGCGCGAGGAGGAGCACTGGCAGCGGGCCGAGCGCGAGATCCTGCAGGAGATCGGCGGCACGTCGTCCGGCGCGACCCGCTCGAAGCGGAGGACCACCACGAGCCGAACTTGAGGCCGGCGCCCACCGGGCGCGGGCCCTTTGCGGCGCCGCGGGACAGCAGCTTGACAGGTCACGCCCGCCAATTATGTTGGCCGCGCCTTCGGCCGGGGGGCCGCGCGTCCCGGTGAGCCGGCGGCGAGCGACCGGGCGAGCGCGGGATGGCGCCTGAGCAGGACAAGTTCGCGGACTTCGACGCGCGCATGCGTGCGGCACGGGGCGAAGAAGTGCGCGAACCGGAGGATAGCCCGCGGGCCGAACGGGCGGGCGCGTCCGGGGTGCAGGCCGGAATCGAGCTGTTCGCAGGCGTGGTCGGCGGCGGCCTGATCGGCTATCTGCTGGACCGCTGGCTGGAGACGTGGCCGGTCCTGTTCATCGTGATGTTCTTTTTGGGCGCGGCGGCCGGCATGCTCAACGCGTACCGGCACATCCGCCGGGCGAGCGAGGCGCCGCCAGAGCGCGAGGGATAGGGCGGGCCGGATCGCACCCGGCGGGCAAGGGCTGAGGGATCGAGGTGGACGAGGCCGAGACCGAACACGGCATTCCGGGCGCGGAGGAGCTGGAGCACCCCGTCGGCGAGGCGCACAGCCCGCTCGAGCAGTTCGAGATCGAGCCGATCCTGCCGATCACCGTCGGCGACCTCGACCTGTCGTTCACCAATTCCTCCTTGTGGATGGCGATCACGGTGGCCACCGTCTACGGCCTCGTCATGCTCGGCTCGCGCCACCGCAGCATCGTGCCCGGCCGCCTGCAGGCGCTGGTCGAGCTGTCCTACGAGTTCATCGCCAGCATGGTGCGCGACAACGTCGGGCGCGAGGGCCGCAAGTACTTCCCGTTCTTCTTCACCCTCTTCATGTTCATCCTGTTCGGCAACGCGCTCGGCATGATCCCGGGCAGTTTCACCTTCACCAGCCATATCGCCGTCACGTTTACGATGGCGCTGTTCGTGGTGACCTGGGTGACCATCCTGGGCATCATGAAGCACGGGCTGCACTTCTTCAGCTTCTTCGCGCCGAGCGGCTGCCCGGTGTTCGTGATGCCGCTCCTGGTGCCGATCGAGATCATGTCGTATCTGATCCGGCCGATCAGCCTGTCGGTGCGGCTGTTCATCAACATGACCGCCGGCCACATCATGCTGAAGACCTTCGCGGGCTTCATCATCGCGCTGAGCGGCTACTACGTGGTGCCGGCGCTGGGACCGCTGGCGCTGACCGTGGCGCTCACGGGGCTGGAGCTCGCGATCGCGTTCCTGCAGGCGTACGTGTTCACCGTGCTCAGCTGCATCTACCTGCAGGACTGCCTCAACCTTCACTGAGCTGGCCGCGCGGGCCCGACGACACGCCATTCGACCCTTTAGCCGTACGAGAGGAGCCTCAAGATGGAACTCGAAGCCGCCAGGATGATCGGTGCCGGTCTCGCCGCCATCGCGCTCGCGGGCGTGGGCGTCGGCATCGGCAACGTGTTCGCGACCACGATCGCGACCATCGGCCGCAATCCCTCGATCCAGCCGCGGGTGGCGGGCTTCATGTGGATCGGCTTCGCGCTGGTCGAGGCGATCGGCCTGTTCGCCCTGCTGATCGCGTTCATGGTCCTGTTCGGCTAGCGCAGGCCGGCCGCGGCGGCGGTCCGGCCGCCGCTTCGGGAGCCGATCCGGAGTCCGGGCGATGCCGCAGCTCGATGCCTACTGGTACGCCAGCCAGATCTTCTGGCTGCTCATCTTCTTCCCGCTGCTCTACTGGCTGCTCAGCCGCCGCGCCCTGCCGCGCATCGCCGAGATCCTGGAGGCGCGCGAGGACCGGATCGCCGCCGACTTCGATCAGGCGCAGCGGATGCGCGCCGAGGCCGAGCAGGTCATGGCGAGCTACGAGAAGACCCTCGCCCAGGCGCGCGCCCGGGCCCACGACCTGGTCGCCGAGACCCAGGCCAAGCTGCAGGCCGAGGCGGCGGAACGCCAGGCGGAGCTCGACCAGGCGCTCGCCCGGCAGCTGGCCGAGGCCGAGGCGCGGATCGCCGAGGCGAAGCGGAGCGCGCTCAAGGAGCTGGAGGAAGCCGCCGTGGCCGCCGCCCAGGCCGCGGTCGAGCGGCTGGTCGGGATCAAGGTGGCCAAGCGGGCGGCGCAGGCCGCGCTGCGCGAGGTCCGGGGGGAGGCCGCCTGATGACCGAGCTGCTGCTCCTGGTCGCGCTGCTGATCCTGCTGGCGCTGGTCTGGAAGCCGCTCAAGGCCGCGGTGCTGGGCGTGCTCGACGGCCACGCCGCCAAGGTCCGGGGCGAGCTCGAGGCGGCCAAGCGCCTGCGCGAGGAGGCCCAGCACATGCTCGCGGAGCAGCAGCGCCAGCTGGCCTCGGGCGAGGGCCAGGCGCGGGCCATCGTCGACCACGCCGTGGCCGAGGCGCGGCGCCAGACCGAGCGTCATCAGCATGAGCTCGAGGCCAGCCTGCGCCGGCGCGCCGAGGCGGCCCAGGCGCGCATCGCCCAGGAGGAGGCCCGCGCCGTCCAGGAGCTGCGGGCCTACGCCGCGACGCTC
>CAZXYL010000453.1:0-2577 GCA_964644915.1 uncultured Geminicoccaceae bacterium | reverse complement strand
GAGCCGCCAGCCGAGCAGGCCCGCGTTCAGCCAGGCGGCGAGCGCGGTCGCGAGCGCGATCCCGACATGCGCGAGCGGCCAGATCAGGATCAGGATGAGCGCGATGTTCACGGCCAGCGCCACGAGCGCGATCTTGACCGGCGTCCTGGTGTCCTCGCGCGCGAAGAACCCGGGGGCCAGCACCTTGATCAGCACATAGGCGGGCAGCCCGGCGGCGTAGGCCGCGAGCGCCATGGCGGTGGCCCGGGTGTCGTCCGGGCCGAAAGCGCCGCGCTCGAACAGCACGTGGATGATCGGCCAGCTCAGGACGACCAGCGCCAGCGCCGCCGGCACGGTCAGGAGCAGCGAGAGCTCCAGCGCGCGGTTCTGGCTCGTGAGCGCGCCGTCCACGTCGCCGGCACGCAGCTGGCGCGCGAGCAGCGGCAGGAGCGCCGTACCCACCGCCACCCCGATCACGCCCAGCGGCAGCTGCGCCAGCCGGTCGGCGAAATAGAGGTACGAGACCGCGCCCGCCGGCAGGAGCGAGGCGAAGAAGACGTCCGCGAGCGAGCTGATCTGCTGCACGCTGGCGCCGACGGCCCCCGGCACGATGAGCGCGAACAGCCGCTTGATCTGGGGCGTGATGCGCGGGCGACGGAAGCGCAGCGCCACGCCCTGGCGCTGCAGCCACAGCCTGAGCCACAGGAACTGCAGAAGGCCGGCCGCCGCCACGCCCCAGGCGAGGGCGTAGGCGGGCGAGCCGAAGCCCAGCGCGCTGACGCCCAGCGCTGCGAGCATGCACAGATTGAGCACGATCGGGCTCGCGGCCGCCGCGGCGAAGCGCCCGAGCGAGTTCAGAACGCCGGCGTAGAGCGCGACGAGCGAGATGAACAGGATGTAGACGAAGGTGATGCGGGTCAGCTCGACCGCCGCCTGATAGCGCACGCCCTCGTACTCGAAGCCCGGGGCGAAGACCGCGATCAGCCAGGGGGCGGCCGGGATCGCGATCAGCACCAGCGGCACCAGGACAGCAATGAGGATGGCTTGCGCCTGCTCGGCGAAGTCCTTGGCCACCGCCTCGCCCTCGGCTTCCAGGCGGCGCGCGAACATGGGCACGAAGCCGGCATTGAACGCGCCCTCGGCGAACAGCCGGCGCAGGAAGTTCGGCAGCTTGAAAGCGACGAAGAAAGCGTCCGCCAAGGGGCCTGCGCCCAGGATCGCAGCCATCAGCACGTCGCGCGCGAAGCCCGCGACCCTGGAGATCAGGGTCATCGAGCCCACGGTCGCGACCGAGCGGATCAGGCGCGCAGGCGGCCTGAGCGCCAGGCTCGGGCTGCGTTCAGGCACGGGCTGCGGCACCCTCGCGCTGCGGCTCGGGGCCGCGCTCCGCCGGGGCGGCATCGGCGAGCGCCGCGGTCAGCTGCCGCTGGATCTGCCGGAGCTTGGGCCCCTGGGTGATCTTCAGCCCGAACACGTCCTTGACATAGAAGACGTCGACCACGCGCTCGCCGAACGTGCTGATATGCGCGCTCGAGATGACCAGGCCCAGATCCTTCAGGACCCTGGCGACCGCGTACAGGAGCCCCGGCCGGTCGCGGCCGTTGACCTCGATCAGCGTGTGCGTCCGGCTGGCGGAATTGTCGATCAGGACCCGCGGCTCGACCTCGATGGCATCGGTGCGCTCGGGCAGCGATCGACGGCCGGCCAGAGCCTCCTCCAGACGGAACTCGCTACCGAGCGCCTTCTCCACGTTGCGGCGGATCCGTTCCAGCCGCTGCGGGTCGTCCACGGCGCTGGAGTCCTCGGCGTTCTGGAAGCCGAAGCTGTCCAGTGCCATGCCGTCGGCGGTGGTGAAGATCCGGGCGTCGACGATCGAAGCCGCGCTCAAGGCGAGCGCACCCGCGACCTTCATGAACAGCCCGGCGTGATCGGGCGCGTAGAGGGTCATCTCGGTGCGCGCACGGAACCGGTCGACCTCGAAGTCGATGGTGAGCGGCCGCCCGGCGGCATCGGCGGCGCGCACCAGCTCGGCGTGGCGGCGATGCGCCGCGAGATCGAAGCTCAGCCAGTAGCGCGGGTCGTGGCGGGCGATGAACTCCCGGACCTCCCCCTCCGGCCAATGCTGCAGGGCCGCCGCCAGCGCGTCCTTGGCCGCATCGATGCGCAGCTGCCGGCGCCCGCCGCGGTCGCCGCCCGCGAGCGCCGCTTCGGTCTCGTGGTAGAGGTCGCGCAGCAGCTGCCCCTTCCAGGCGTTCCAGACGTTGCCGACGGCGCGGATGTCGGCGGCGGTGAGCACCAGGAGCAGGCGCAGCCGCTCGGGCGACTGGATGATCTCGACCAGGTCGCCCACGGTCTTCGGATCCTCGATGTCGCGCTTGAAGGCGATGCGGCTGAGCAGGAGATGATGGCGCACGAGCCAGGCGACGGTCTCGGTCTGCTCCTGGCTGAGCCCGAGCCGCGGCCCCGCCTGCTCGGCCAGCTCGGCTCCGATCTCGGAGTGATCGCCGCTGCGGCCCTTGCCGAGATCGTGGAAGAACAGCGCGACGTACAGCTCGGTGCGCGAGAGCACCTTGGGCATCAGGCTGGTCGCGAGCGGCA
>CAZXYL010000452.1:0-2893 GCA_964644915.1 uncultured Geminicoccaceae bacterium | reverse complement strand
CCCCAGTGCACGTAGCGCCCCGCCCCGCCCGCGCAGGCCGCCGCGAGCGCCTTGACCAGCGGCACGATCGGATAGCCCGTGAGCTCCGTGCCGGCGCGCACCGCCTCGAAGTCCAGGCTCTCGAGCCGCGCCTTGGCCGTGATCTCGTCCGCGGCCTCCGCCGACACGAGGCCGACCTTGGCCTCTGCCCGGGCGAGCGCCGCTTCCACCGCCAGCATGGTCTGCAGGCGGCCCTCGTCGGAGAACACCGCGCGCATGTCGGCGGAGGTGAACAGGCCGCAGTAGAGTTCGGAATCGATCGCGCCGACGGTCATGACCCTTCCGCTCAGCCGGGGGTTCTCACGCCCGCGTCGGCCCGGCCCCCCTGGGCTCCGAGGTTCGCGCTCACGTCCTCGGGGCCATGGAGGTCGTCCGCGAGCCAGCCGTTCTCGTCGTACTCGGCCATGCACCGCTCGGCGAGCGCTTTCATCTCCTCGAGCGCGCCGCGGCCGCGGGCGTTCCACAGACATTGGATGCGAATATCTTCGTGGTTGCCGGCGTAGTTGCGCTCGTACAGCTCGTGCCGGCCGCCGAACTCCGAGCCGATCGCGTCCCACAGCAGCTTCATCACCTTGATGCGCTCCTTGTAGTCGTAATCGCCCGAGCCGCGCACGTATTGCTTCAGGTAGCGGTCGATCTCGGGGTTCTTGAAGTCGCGCGCGGAGGACGGGAGATAGATAAGGGCGCTCGCCACGATCTTCTGGATGATCGACTTGACCTGGGGGTAGGCTTCGGTCGCGAACACGCGATAGGCGGCACCTGCCTGACCGTTGGGCAGAACGGCACCCTCGACCCAGGGGTCGGGGTGGTGTGCCATGGCATCCGAGATCGCCCAGAACAGGTTGCGCCAGGCGATCACCTCGCCCTGCTGCACCTGCACGCCCCGGAACTCGCTCGCCCCGGTCGCCTCCAGCGCCTTGGCGAGCACGCCGCAGATGAAGTCGAGCTTGACCGCGAACCGCGTGCAGCCCTGGAAGGTGAAGCCGTTCACGAAGCCGGACTTGGGATAGAAGGTCATGATCTTCTGCGTGTCGCGGTGCAGCAGCACGTCCTCCCAGGGCACGAACACGTTGTCGAAGACGAAGATCGCATCGTTCTCGTCGAAGCGCGACGAGAGCGGATAATCGAAGGGCGTCCCCGTCACCGCCGCCATCAGCTCGTAGGACGGCCGGCAGAACAGCTTGACCCCGGGGCTGTTCATGGGTGCTATGAACATCACGGCGAGATCCGGGTCGTTGATCGCCATCGCCGCGTTCTGGCCGAGAAAGTTGTAGTGCGTCAGCGCCGAGTTGGTGGCGACCACCTTGGCACCCGAAACCGTGATCCCGGCATCGCTCTCCTTGTCGATCGTGATGAACACGTCCTTGACCTGCTCGGCCGCCTTGGCGCGGTCGACCGGCGGGTTGACGATGGCGTGGTTCATGTAGAGGACGTGCTCCTGGGCGCGCTTGTACCAGGCGCGCGCGTTGTCTGCGAAATCGCCGTAGAACGCGGCGTTGGCGCCGAGCGTGTTGAGGAAGCTCGCCTTGTACTCGGGGCTGCGGCCCATCCAGCCGTAGGTCATGCGCGCCCAGGCGGCGATCGCCTCGCGCTGCGCTACGAGATCCTCGCGCGAGCGGGCGACGCGGAAGAACTTGTGGGTGTAGCCGGGCGAGCCGGTATCGGTCGGCCAGGTCAGGACATCCCTGCTCTCGGGGTCGTGCAGGGCGTCGTAGAGCCGGGCGATCGAGCGCGCGGCGTTGCGAAACGCCGGGTGCGTGGTGACGTCCCGGACGCGCTCGCCGTAGATCCAGACCTCACGCCCGTCCTTCAGGCTCTCGAGGTATTCAGCACCTGTGAACGGCCGGTTCCTGCCTTGCAGGATGTCCTCGGGCTTCATCCCTCGCTCCCCGATCGGCCCCGCTCACGCGCGTGCACGCGTGCCGCGGCCCGCCACCACCCTAAGCGCGGTACTCCGGCATGAGAAGGGTCCGGGCGATGCGCTTGCGCGCGGGCCGGCTTCTGGTATGTCGGGCGGCATGCATACACGCGGCCGTGATCTTCGCATCCTGGTGCTGACCGGCGATTCCCGGCTGCCGGACCCGACCAAGCCCGGGCAGCGCTACAATCCCGAGGATCTCGCCACGCACGCGGCGATGCGCGCGGCGTTCGGCACGGTCGGCGGCTTCGAGTTCGAATTCTTCGACGACCACACGCGGCTGCTCGAGCGCTTTGCCGCCGATCTGCCGGATCTCGTGGTCAACTTCTGCGATACGGGGTTTCGCAACCTCGCCGCGCAGGAGCTGCACGTCCCGGCGCTGCTGGAGCTTCTGAGCGTGCCCTACACCGGCGCTTCGCCCGCCTGCATGGCGCTCTGCTTCGACAAGCAGGTCGTCCGGCTGGTGGCCGAAGCCATGGGCATCCGGGTGCCGGGCGAGCTCTATCTCGAGCCGGACGCGTCGCTCGGGCGCCTGCCCGAGATGTGGCCCGCCCTGATCAAGCCGAACGCCGCGGACGGCAGCCTCGGCATCACCAAGGACGCGGTGGTGCGCTCGGCCGCCGAGGCGCGCGCCTACATCGAGTGGCTGCGGCGCGAGCTGCCGGGGCGCGCGGTCCTGATCCAGGAGTACCTGCCGGGAGCGGAGTACGGCATCGGCGTGATCGGCAATCCGGAACGCGAGCTGCGCGCCCTGCCCGTCCTCGAGGTCGACTACTCGCGCCTGCCGGCGGGCCTGAACCCGATCCTGTCGTACGAATCGAAGACCATCCCGTCCTCGCCCTACTGGACCGAGATCAAGTTCAAGCGGGCGGAGGCGGATGAGCGCATGCTCGATCTCATGACCGGCGCCGTGCGGCGGCTGTTCGCCCGGCTCGG
>CAZXYL010000451.1:0-1546 GCA_964644915.1 uncultured Geminicoccaceae bacterium | reverse complement strand
TCAGTTGTAAATACCCAATCGATTCCGCCAAATCGGGACCCGCTCTAGGTGAACAAGACATGATCGCCTGATTCACTCGCGTTCCACGGCCGCGCGGGCAGTTTCGCTCAGATACCGTCGTCGTGCGGTTCCGGCGTGGATTGCCGGGTCAAGCCCGGCAATGACAGGGACGGGTGCGGATTGACGGGTGTCGGGTCGCGTCGAGCGTCCCGGCTTATACCAGGCCGGCAAGGGACAGCGGGGATCGTGGGCCGCCTGAGCCCGCGCGCCCTCCCAAGGGCGCGGACCGGGGGGCCGGGAGCCGCGGAGGGGCGCCCCCGGGGCCGCGGAGGGACGGAGAGTGAGGGCGGGCGCGGTCAGTCGCGCTCGACCAGCTCGATCTTGTAGCCGTCGGGGTCCTCGATGAAGGCGATCGGGCGGCCGCCGTGCTTCATGGGCCCGGCCGGACGCGGGATCTTGACGCCCTGGGCGGCGAGCTCGTCGCAGGTCTTGTAGATGTCGGGCACGGCGATCGCGATGTGGCCGTATGCGGTGCCGAGCTCGTAGTCGTGATCGCCCCAGTTGTGGGTGAGCTCGATCACCGCCTCGCTCTCCTCGGGCCCGTAGCCGACGAAGGCGAGCGTGAACTCGCCCGACGGGAAGTCCGTCTTGCGCAGGAGCTTCATGCCGAGCTTGTTGGTGTAGAAGTCGAGCGAGGCATCGAGGTCCCGGACCCGGAGCATGGTGTGCAGGAGCCGGAACTTCGCGGTGGTCGAGGTCGTGGTCATGCGGTCCTCCTTTGTGGCTTCGAGCTCAGAAGGGCGAGCACGCGCTCGGCCGCGCGCGCGCTGGGCGGCGGCCCGGCGCCGGCCCCGAGCCTGGCCGCGACCTGGGCCAGAGCCTCGAGCTGCGCCGCCCGCAGCGCGTCGTCCTCGATCAGGGCCCCCGCCGTCGCGGCGATGCGGTCCTCGCGACAGTCCTCCTGGAGCAGCTCGGGCACGGCCGGGCGCTCGAGGATCAGGTTGGCGAGGTTCACGTGCGGCACGCGTATCAAGCGCCGGGCGAGCCAGCCCGTCAAGGGGCCGGTCCTGTAGATGGTGACGTAGGGCAGGCCCGCGAGCGCCACCTCGAGCGAGATCGTGCCCGAGGCCGCGATCGCGACCCGGCTCGCGGCGTAGGCATCGAAGCGCTGCGCCCGATCGTCCAGCACCAGCACCGGGGCGGTGAAGGTCGCGGTGAGATCGCGCACCAGAGGCCCCAGCCAGGGCAGGGTCGGCACGACCACGTGGAGGGCGGGAAAGCGCGCGCGCAGCTGCGTGATGGCACCCTGGAGCACCGGCAGGTGCTCGCTCACCTCGCCGCGCCGACTGCCCGGCAGGAGGCAGACGAGCACGGCTTCGGGCGCAATCCCGTGACGGGCACGAAAGCGCGCGGCATCACCCCGCTCGCCCGCCTCCTCGATGATCGGGTGGCCGACGAAGCTGCAAGCGAGCCCGTGACGCTCGAAGAAAGGCGGCTCGAAGGGGAGAAGCGCCAGGAGATGGTCGAGGTCGCGCGCGAGGCGCCT
>CAZXYL010000450.1:0-6063 GCA_964644915.1 uncultured Geminicoccaceae bacterium | reverse complement strand
TGCGGTCGAGTTCTCGTTCAAGCAGGGTTGCCCGAGCGACTTCGACTGCAAGCCACGCCACGACTGCCCGGAGGAAGCGGGCGTCGACTGGCCGCTCGACTATCTCGCGCGCGACTTCGAGAGCCTGCGCAACGCCCTGCTCGATTTCTCCGCGCAGCGCTATCCGGACTGGCAGGAGCGAATCCCGGCCGACGTCGGCGCCATGATCGCCGAGCTGATGGCGGCGCTCGGCGACGAGTTCAGCTACGTCCAGGACCGCTACGCCCGCGAGGGCTACCTGGAGACGCTGAGCCAGCGCCGCTCGCTCGCCGAGTTCGCGCGGCTCGTAGACTACCAGCTCGACGAGGGGCTGAGCGCGCGCACCTGGCTGCAGCTCACGGTCCAGAAGGTCGAGGACGACGATGGGCCTCAAGACGTGGGCGTGACCGTGCTGGCCGGGGCGCGCGTCTGGGCCGATCTGGAGGGCCAGACGCCGATCCCGTTCGAGGTCGGCAACGGGCTGCGCCGATACCGCGACATCCCCGAGGCGGGGCTGAGCCAGGAAACGTTCTGGCTCCACTCGCTGTGGAACGGGAACGACCTGAAGGCGCACGTCCCGGATCCGACCGTGCCGTGTCTCGAGGTGGGCGCGCGCGAGTTGTGGGTCGCCGAGGAGCTGCTCAAGCTGGAGACGCTGCCGGGCACGCCCGACCCGGAGGCGGTGCCGGGCTTCTGGATCGGTCGCAAGGTGCTGATCGAGACCCGGCCGGACGAGCGGGACGCACCGCAACGGCGCCACCTGGTCGAGATCGACGAGCCGGTCGAGGTCGCGGAGGACCTGCTGGTCACCGACAAGGACGGAAATCCGCTCACCGTCACGCGCCTGCACTGGCGCGCCGAGGACGCCCTGCCGTTCGAGCTCGATCTCACGGCGACGTACGTCAGCGGCAACCTCGTGCCCGCGACCGCGGGGCTGACGGCATTGGATCACGTCGCCATCGACAGCCCGCCGGCCGGGCATTCCGATCTGCCGACCACGGTCGAGCGCGGCGGGCCATACGACCCAGATGCCGCGGCGCGCGCGATTATCCACCGGCGCAGCCTGCCGCTCAGCGGGGACTTCGGCCTCGGCTGGTTGCACGAGGAGGACCCGCCGCCGCTTGGCGCCTTCCCACAGCCCGAGATCCTGATCGAGGAGGTGCAGCCGGACGCCGGGCGGCCGGAGAGCTTCGCGGCAGGCAGCGTGTGGTCCTTCAGTCGCGAGATGGTCCGCGCCGACGAGCTCGACCGCGCCTTCACGGTCGAGCCCGGCACCTGGCGCGAGGTCATCTCGTTCGATCGCATCGGGGAGCGCATCACCCACGCCGACTACGCCGGGAACACAGGCACGACGGTACGCTTCGGCGATGGCACGTTCGGGTTTCGCCCGGTCGACGACACCGTGTTCCGAATCACCTACCGGACCGGACCGGGCCGGCGCGCCAACGTGCCCGCGG
The DNA here is from genome assembly GCA_964644915.1 of uncultured Geminicoccaceae bacterium. GTDB lineage: Bacteria > Pseudomonadota > Alphaproteobacteria > Geminicoccales > Geminicoccaceae > CAZXYL01. The sequence continues at coordinate 4,588 of CAZXYL010000450.1, read as the reverse complement.
ACACGATCGTCCATCTGAGCCCGCCGGAGGGCGCGCCCGCGGGCGCCGCCGCGCCCGCGCTCGCCGGCATCGCCGCCGTGCGCAACCCGCTGCCGATCACCGGCGGCCGCGATCCCGAGGACATGGAGCTCGCGCGCCGCATCATGCCGGAGGCGTTCCGGGCGCTCACCTACCGCGCGGTGCTGGACGAGGACTTCGAGGAGATCGCGGAGCGCCTCGCCTGGGTGCAGCAGGCGGGCGCGGTCAGCCGCTGGACGGGCAGCTGGCTCACCATCTTCGTGACCCCCGATCCGCTCGGCAGCTTCACGCTGTCCGAAGAGCGCCGCACCGAGCTGGAAGGGCTGATGGACTGCGTGCGCCAGGCCGGGCGCGAGGTGCACGTGCTGGACCCGGTGTTCGTCGACCTCGATCTCGACATGGCGCTGTGCATCGAGCCCGGCGCCTATTTCGGCCAGGTCCAGGAACGCGTGATCCGGGCGCTCGCCGGCCCTGCCCGCTTCGGCGCGCCGCTGCCGTTCTTCCACCCTGACAACTTCAGCTTCGGCGACCCGCTGTACCTGGCCGAGCTCGAGGCCGCAATCCACGCCGTGCCGGGCGTCCTCGCGGTCGAGGAGACCATGGTCCGCCGGCGCGGGCAGACCGATTACGAGCCGTTCACGGCCACCAGGATCGAGGTCGGCAGCGATCGGATCCTGCGCCTGCGCAACGACCCGCGCCGACCCGACCAGGGCAGCCTGCGCGTCCGCCTGCGGGCGGCCGTGGTGGCGTAAGGGAACCCCATGGCTCTCTGCCCCTGCGACGACCGCCCCTTCCCGCCGGCACCCGACATTCCGGCCGGCCTCGATCGCCTGCCCCGCCAGATCGCCGGGTTCCCGGAGTTTCGCCTGGCGCTGCTCGCCGGGATCTCGGCGCAGCCGGCGCTTGACGCCTGGCGCGCGCGAGAGGGCGACGACTTCGGCGTGATGATGCTGGAGTGGTGGGCCTACGTGCTGGACGTCCTGGCGTTCTACGGCGCCGAGATCGCGAACGAGCTGTACCTGCGCACTGCAGTCCGAGAAGCATCGCTGCGCCGGCTGACCGGACTCATCGGATACTCTCCCAAGCCGCCGCTCGCCGCCTCGGCAACGCTCGCGCTGTTCGCGGAGCGGGGCCAGCCGATCACCGTGCCCGCCGGCACCGCCTTCCGCTCCGATGCCTTCGACGGCGAGCCGCCGCAGATCTTCGAGACCAGCGCCGATGCCACGATCGCCAAGAGCCTGAACGCCTGGACGATCCAGCCCATCCGGCCCACCACCTTCGGCGGCGGCCCGCTCCTTCTGGACCCACGGACGCTGGGGATTGCCGAAGGCCAGCTCGTCCTGCTGACCTGGGGCAGCAGCAGGCACGCCGCCCGCGCCACGGTGGTGCAGCCGATACGGATGCTGGATGGCGAGCCGTATGTGCACCTCGAGCTCGACCCTGCGCCGAGCATTCCGTCGACCCAGGCCGTGGCTGACATCGGTGTCAGGATCCTGCCCCTTCGGGCCGGCTTGACGCCCTTCCTCGAAGCCCCCGCCACTCAGGGCGGCGGCAGCGCCGAGCTGGTCCTCGAGGCGATCTACCCGCAGCTGCGGACCGAGACGATCGTAGCGGTCGAGAACGGTGCCACGGGCGAGCTCCACCAAGCCAAGGTCACAGACGTCGCTCCTGAGGCCGTGGATGTTTCCGGAACGGGGGCCGGCACGATGGCGCCGCTGACGAAAATCACGCTTGAGGGCGACGGCCCGCCCTGGCTCACTTCGGACGCTGCCGCGCTGACGGTGCACTTCGGCGCGATCAGGGGCGGCCGCGTTGTCCGGCCGGCCAACACGGAGATCACCCTCGAAAATCTGGTGCCGAGCGCCGGGCTGACCGGCCCCGTCGAGCCGCTGCAGCTCGCCACGCAGAGCCGGGTGCTGGTGCAGGACGCACTGGAGCTGGGCGCGGACCTCGCGGGCAATGTGACCGACGACGGCGCCGGCAAGGGCACGCTGACCCCGCTCAGTGACGCAACGCCGTTCCAGGCGCTGCGCACGCCGGCCAGGGTCTTCGGCAATCTGGTCAGCGTGAGCCGGGGCGAGAGCGTCGAGGAGATTCTGGGCAGTGGCGACGCGACCCAGAGCTTCCAGCGCTTCCGGCCGACCAAGAAGCCGCTGACCTACCTGCCGGCGCCCGGCACCACCACGGGGCGGACGAGCACGCTCGAGATCTGGGTCGGTGGCGTACGCTGGCGCGAGGTTGAGAGTTTGTTCCTGGCCGGCCCCGAGGACGAGGTCTACACGGTCCGGCAGACGGTCGACGGCGACACCGAGGTGACCTTCGGCGGTCTCGGATACGGCAGACCGCTCCCGAGCGGGGCGAGCAACGTCCGCGCCCGGTATCGCCACGGCGCGGGCGCGGCGAGCCCGCCCGCCGGCGCGATCCGCCAACTCGCAAGGCCCGTGCAGGGCATCCGCCGCGCGGTCAATCCGCTCGCGGCCTTCGGCGGCGATGACGGCGATGACGGCGCCGACATCCGCAAGGCGGCGCCGGATTCCGCATTATCGCTCGGGCGGGCGGTGTCGCTCCTGGACTTCGAGGCGATCGCCCGCGGCTATCGCGGCATCCTGAACGCCGTCGCGGTCATGGCCTGGGACGAGCGCGAGCAGCGGGCGGCGGTCAAAATCTACTTCATCCCGCCGACGGCCGATGAGGCGGGCCAGCTGCGCGACGATCTGCAGGATCATCTGCGCGCCGTCGCCGCGCCCGGGACGCCGATCACGGTCGCCGTGGCGCAGGCCGAGCCGCACACGCTCGCGCTCGACTTCGAGGTCGCGGCGAACCGCGACGACGCCGAGATACAGGCTGCAGCGCTGGCCGCGCTGGAGGAGGACGACAAGGGGCTCCTGGCGCCGAGTAACGTCCCGATCGGGGCGCCGGTGTTCCGCGGCGACATCCTGGCGGCGGTGCGCGCCGTGGACGGGGTTGCCGAGGTGCGCGGCCTCCTGATGGACAACGCCACGGCGCCCTTCGCCATCCCCGTCGACGAAGGCGGGTATCTTCTCGCCACGGTCGTGCGGCAGACCTGAGGCGGGCCATGGCACAGGTGACGCAAGGGCCCACCCGCGCTGCAAACGACGGCTTCGAGCGTTATTACGCCGAGAAGCTGTGGCAGTGGATTCCCGAGGCCTACCGCGACGCCGACGGCCGCGACGACAATCCCGGTAAGGGCACGCTGCGTGCGCTCATCGAGCTGATCGCCGGACAGGCGGCCGTGATGCGCCGCGACGTCGACCGCCTGTGGGACGACCAGCAGATCACCCTCGCCGACGACTGGGCGGTGCCCTACATCGGCGATCTCCTGGGCACTCGGCCGGTCAGCGAGCAGAACCGGCGCGGCCAGCGGATCGCGGTCGCGCGGACGATCTACTACCGCCGGCGCAAGGGCACGCTGCCGGTGCTGGAGGCGCTGATCCGGGACATCGGCGACCTGGATGGCGCCGTGGTCGAAGCTTTCCGCCGTCTCGGCCGCAGCCGGCATCGCCTCGACCCGGAAGTCCCGGGCCTCGAAGGCCTGATCACGCGCACGCCGCCCGGCGGCACGGCGGATCTGCGCAGCGCACGGGTATCGGACGTCGTCGACGGGCCGTTCGACGATCTGGCGCACACGCTGGATGTCCGGCAACTGCGCGGGCCCCTCGGCCGCTACAACATCCCGAAGATCAACTTCCACCTGTTCGCGCTGCAGGCGTTCCAGGTGCGTCTGGCGACGCCGGTGGACCTCGGCGACGGCCGGTTCACCTTCGACCCGACCGGGCGTGACATCCAGCTCTTCCAGCCGCGACAGCGACCCGAGGAGGGCGATCCCTGCCGGCCGGTGCGGGAATGGGAGGTGCCGGCACCGCTGACCTGCCGGCGCTTGAACGCCGCGCGCCTCCAACTCGAGCTCGACGACGTGCCTGGGGATCTCATCGTCGAGCTCGGCCCCTATGCCGGCCTCGAACACCGGACCGAGACCGCGTTCCGCCGCCTGCTAGGCGATCGTCTGAGCAACGCGCAGCTCACGCTGCACCTCTCCGACCTGCTGGAGGCGGCGCTCGCGCCGGACTCGCCCAAGTTCCATCTCTGGCCCGCGGCGGTCTCGGTCGCCGTGGCCGACAATGCCGGCGCCCTGCCGTTCCGCCGCCATCAGATCCTGGGTGCCGATCTGGAGACCTGGGGCGCGGGGCTCGTCGTCGAGGACGACCGCCGCCTCCTGGTCGATCCGGCGCGCGGGCGCTTCGCGCTGCTCGGTACGTTCGATGCCACCGATCAGGCCTTCGCGCAGCACTATCATCTCGGCCTGACCAACCCCGTCGGCGCCGGGCCGTTCGACCACACAGCCGACCTTTCGCCGGACGGCGAGGTGACCGGGACCCTGCCGGCGGGGCCGGTCGATTCCGACGGCTTCTTCACCGATCCCGGCCCGGTCACCAGCGTCGTGCTGCCCACGACGGGGGTCCACCGCGTGCCGTCGAGCAAGACCTACGAGCTCGATCTCGGCGGCCAGACGTGGAGCAACGTCGGCCCGCTGACGATCGAGGCGAGCGAC
>CAZXYL010000449.1:0-3867 GCA_964644915.1 uncultured Geminicoccaceae bacterium | reverse complement strand
TTCGCCAGCCTCTGGCGCGAGATGGCGGAGCGCCTGGGGCTCGAGGTGACGTATCTGCCCGGCGACTGGCGGCACGGCGCCGATCCGGAGCGGATCGAGGCCGTGCTCGCGGAGGATCGCTCGCATGCCATCAAGGCGGTCTGCGTGGTCCACAACGAGACCTCGACCGGGGTGACCTCGCGGATTGCGGAGGTCCGCCGGGCGATCGATCGGGCGCGGCACCCGGCGCTGTTCATGGTCGATACGATCTCCTCGCTCGCGTCGATCGACTACCGCCACGACGAGTGGGGCGTGGACGTCACGGTGGCCGGGTCGCAGAAGGGGCTGATGCTGCCGCCCGGGCTCAGCTTCAACGCCATCGGCGAGAAGGCGCTCGCGGCCACGAAGTCGGCGCGCCTGCCGCGCTCGTACTGGGACTGGCAGCCCATGCTGGCGTCGAACGCCAAGAACGTGTTCCCATACACGCCGGCGACCAACCTGCTGTTCGGCCTGCGCGAGGCGCTGGCCATGCTGCAGGAGGAGGGCCTGGAGCAGGTGTTCGCCCGCCACGACCGCCACGCCGAGGCGACGCGACGCGCCGTGCAGGCCTGGGGGCTCGAGGTGCTGGCCGCCGATCCGCGCGAGTATTCCAGCTCGCTCACGGCGGTCATGATGCCGGACGACCGCGATGCCGACGAGCTGAGGCGGCTGATCCTCGAGCGCTTCGACCTTTCGCTCGGCAGTGGCCTCGGCAAGCTCGCGGGCCGGGTGTTCCGGATCGGACACCTCGGCGATTTCAACGACCTCATGCTCGCCGGCACGCTGTCCGGGATCGAGATGGGCCTGCAGCTTACCGGCCTGCCGGTCCCGAAAAGTGGCGTCGCCCTGGCGCTGCAAAGCCTCGCCGACGGCGCGAAAACGCCGCAGGGCCGCGGCAGCGCCGCGGCGTAACGCGCCACCCGCGCGCCGGGACCGGCATGGCGGAGAATTCCTGGTGGGAACTCCTGCTCGACGCGCTGGCCGCACGCCGGGGCATCGTCTGCACGGTCGGCGCCGGCGGCAAGAAGACCACCCTGCATCGCCTGGTCGAGGCGCACGCCGCGGCCGGCACCGCGCGTGTGGGCCTGACCGCGACCGTGATGCTCGCGGCACCGCCACCGAGCCTCGGCGGCGAGCGGCTGATCGGCGCGCCCGAGACCCTGCGCGCGCAGGTGCCGGAGGCGGCCGCGCGCGCGCCGCTGGTGGTCTACGCCCAGCCCTCGCCCAAGCCCGGCCGCTTCGCCGGCGTCGCTCCCGAGCTGGTGGCCGAATTGCACGCCAGCGGCGGCTTCACGGTCACGCTCGCGAAGGCCGACGGCGCGCGCATGCGCGCGATCAAGGCGCCGGCTCCGGGCGAGCCCGTGCTCCCGCCCGGCACCGGGACCGTCCTGCCGGTGGTCTCCGCCAAGGCGATCGGCCGGCCGCTGGACGAGACGATTGCGCACCGCCCCGACCGCCTCGCCCGGGTCACGGGCGCGGCACCCGGCGAGCCGCTCACGCCCGAGCACATCGCGCGCCTCCTCGCGAGCCCCGAGGGCGCCCTGCAGGGCATAGGTGATGCAACCGCGGTCCCGATCATCAACATGGTCGACGAGCGCAACCGCGCGGGCGCGCGCGAAGCCGCGCGCCTGGCACTCGAGCGCACCGGGCGGTTCGACCGTGTCGTGCTTGCCACGATGACCGCTCCGGATGCGATCCTCGAGGTTCTGCGCCGCTGATCGCCGGCGCGCGGAGGTTGCAATTCCTATCTACCTGTAGTGGAATACGCGGCGTCGTCAGAAACGCGAGTGCCGCCTTGTCGTTCGATCCGCGTCCGCCCAGGAGACCGCCGCGTCCGGCGCGGCCGCTCTCGCCGCCCGACGGTCCCGCCCGAGCGACCGAGCCCGGTGGCGCCAAGCGCTTCCTGCAGCGCGTCATGCCCGAAAGCTGGCGTTTCGCGCATCAGATGACGATCGATCTGGCCCGTCAGGTCGAGTACCTGACCTGGGCCGGGCGGGTCGAGAGCTTCGATACCTACTTCCTGCGTCAGGCGGAGGGCATGCTCCGCCCCACCGGCATCACCGAGCTGGTCGGGGGGGCGCCGGAGCCGCCCAGCGCCGGCGGCGGCCGCCGGGAGCTCGACGAGCGCGCGGCCCGCTTCGCGATCTGGGGTCGGGCGATCGTCACCGCGGTGCTGTTCGAGCTCGACGAGCAGGCGGAGGTCAGCACCCCCCATCAGGCGCTCGCCTATCTGCTCAGCCGCGACCTGATGTTCGCCAGGGCCGCCGCGCGCTGGACCGCGGTGCACGGCATGTCCCCGGTCGAGGCGGTGCTGCGCCGGCTGCCGGGCCACGCCCTGCTGCTGCTCGCCGCGAGCCCGAACGATACCGCCGAGCGCTTCATGGCGCGCGACGCCTTCTGGGCGGCCGTGCTGGGCAACGCCTGAACGCGCCCACCTGCAAAAGTCCTGCCGCACTCGATCTCGGACTGAGGCACCACCCGCCCCCGGCGCGGTCCGGTTGCCGCGCTTCGGGCGAGCGGGTAAGAGATCCGGGGAGGGCAGCGGAGCGACGGGGAGGGCACGCCGGTGGCCAGCGCGCGTCACGTGCTCGCGATCGACCAGGGCACCACGAGCACCCGGGCGATGATCTTCGATCGGGACGGCCGGCCGGTGGCCGCCGCCCAGCGCGAGTTCGAGCAGCACTACCCGAAGCCCGGCTGGGTCGAGCACGACCCCGAGACCATCTGGCGGGACGCCGTCGCGGTCTGCCGGGACGCGCTCGCCAAGGCGGGGCTCGGGGCATCCGAGATCGCCGCGATCGGGATCACCAACCAGCGCGAGACCACGGTGCTGTGGCAGCGCGCCGACGGCAAGCCCGTGCACCGAGCCATCGTGTGGCAGGACCGGCGCACCGCCGAGCTGTGCCGCCGGCTGGTCGCGGACGGCCATGAAGCCCTGGTGCACGAGCACACGGGCCTGGTGATCGACCCCTATTTCTCGGCCACCAAGCTCGCCTGGATGCTGGACGAGGTGCCGGGCGCGCGCGCCGCGGCCGAGCGGGGCGAGCTCGCCTTCGGCACCATCGACAGTTTCCTCCTCTGGCGCCTGACCGGCGGCCGGGTGCACGCGACCGACGCCTCGAACGCCTCGCGCACGATGCTGTTCAATATCGCGCGCCAGGACTGGGACGAGGAGCTGCTGCAGGTGCTTCGGATCCCGCGGGCGGTGCTGCCCGAGGTGCGCGATTCCAGCACCCTGTTCGGCACGACGCCCGAGGGCGTGTTCGGGGCACCCTTGCCGATCGCCGGCATCGCGGGCGACCAGCAGGCCGCGACCGTGGGTCAGGCCTGCTTCGAGCCCGGCATGCTCAAGAGCACCTACGGCACGGGCTGCTTCGCGCTCCTCAACACCGGCGAGACCGCGGTCGCGTCCAGGAACCGGCTGCTCACCACGGTCGCCTACCGCCTGCGCGGCCGGCCGACCTTCGCGATCGAGGGCAGCATCTTCATCGCCGGTGCCGCGGTGCAGTGGCTGCGCGACGCGCTCAGGCTGATCGGGCACGCGGCGGACACCGAGGCGCTCGCCATGAACCTGCCGGACAGCGGCGGCGTCTATCTGGTGCCGGCCTTCGTCGGCCTCGGTGCGCCGCATTGGGACCCGGACGCGCGCGGCGCGCTGTTCGGCCTGACCCGCGACAGCGGCATCGCGCACTTCGCCCGTGCCGCCCTGGAGGCGGTCGGCTATCAGACGCGCGATCTGATGGCGGCGATGAACGCCGACCTCGGGCCCGGGCAGACCGCGCCCAAGGCGGTGCGGGTCGACGGCGGGATGGTGGTCAACGACTGGCTGTGCCAGTTCCTCGCCGACAT
>CAZXYL010000448.1:0-1563 GCA_964644915.1 uncultured Geminicoccaceae bacterium | reverse complement strand
CAAGGGGCTCCCGTCCGTCGACTGGTCGGCCGGGCGCGGTTGCGTATGATGGCGCCGATCGGGATCCACGGGAGGGGACAGGATATGAACCGGATCGACCTCGAGGGCAGACGCGCGGTAGTGACGGGCGGCGGCCAGGGGATCGGCCTCGCCATCGGGGAGCGGCTGCTCGCCTCGGGTGCCGCGGTCTCCTTGTGGGATCTCGACCGGGCGCTGGTCGAGGAGGCGCGGGAGCGGCTGGCGGCGCAGGGCAAGGTGCACGCCGTCGCCGTCGACGTCACCGACCTCGCCGCGATCGAGGCGGCCCGGGACGAGGTCAACCGGGAGCTCGGCGGCATCGACATCCTGGTCAACAACGCCGGGATCGCCGGGCCCGCGATCAAGACCTGGGAGTACGCACCGGATGCCTGGCGCGAGGTCATCGACGTCGACCTCAACAGCGTCTTCTACTGCTGCCGCGCGATCGTGCCGCAGATGATGGCGCAGAACTACGGCCGCATCTGCAACACCGCCTCGATCGCCGGCAAGGAGGGCAACCCGAACGCGTCCGCCTATTCGGCCGCCAAGGCCGGGGTGATCGCGCTCACCAAGTCGCTCGGCAAGGAGCTCGCGACATACGATATCGCGGTCAACTGCATCACGCCGGCGGCCGCCAAGACCCGCATCTTCGAGCAGATCACCCAGGAGCACATCGACTACATGCTGGCCCGCATCCCGCGCGGCCGCTTCCTCATGGTCGAGGAGATCGCGTCGATGGTCGCCTGGCTGGTGTCGGCGGAGAACTCGTTCACGACCGGCGCGGTGTTCGACCTGTCGGGCGGCCGTGCGACCTACTGAGGCGACCACCGCACCGCAGCTCCGCCGGGCGGCGCAGCTGAACCGGGCGCACCTGGGCGAGTGGTCCTCGCCCACGGTCGTCCTGCTCCTCATCCTGGGCTATCTGGGCGCGCATTTCGCCTTGCGCCTCGCCATAAGCCCGACGCTCGGGATCGACGACGCCGAGCAGGCGCTGTTCGCCCAGCAGTGGGCGTGGGGCTATCGCTTCCGCCAGCCGCCCCTGTTCACCTGGCTGCTCCTGCCCGCCTTCGATCTGTTCGGCGTCGGCGTGGTCGCGATCAGCATCGTCCGCTACCTGCTGCTCGGCCTCACCTTCGTCTTCATGTATCTGGTGGCGCTGCGCTGGATCGAGGATCAGAGGCTCGCAGCCCTTGCCGTCTTCAGCTTCGCGCTGATCTACGTCTTCGCCTACTACGCCCACCACGACCTCACGCACACGACGGCGCTGGGCGCGCTGATCGCGGTGACGTTCTACGCCTTCGCCCGCCTGGTCGAGCGCCCGAGCATCCCGAACTACGCGCTCCTCGGCGTTGCCTGCGGCCTCGGCATGCTGGCGAAGTGGAACTTCGTCATGCTGCCGGCCGGGCTCGCGCTCACCTGCCTGCTCTGGCCCGGCCTGCGTCGGCTCGTGCTGAGCTGGAAGTCGCTGGTCGCGGCGCTGCCCGCGGCCGTGATCGTCGCCCCGACCGCGCTCTGGGTGCTCGCGCACGGGCGGACTGTCGGCTC
>CAZXYL010000447.1:0-1652 GCA_964644915.1 uncultured Geminicoccaceae bacterium | reverse complement strand
CGGCGAGCCGCACCTCGCCTGCCTGACCCTCGCCGAGACCTGCGAAGGGCGCGCGGTCGAGACCGCGAGCGGGCTGGCGTCCGGGCCGGAGCTGCACCCGCTGCAGCGGGCGTTCATGGACCACTTCGCGGCGCAGTGCGGCTTCTGCACGCCGGGCATGCTGATGGCCGCCAAGGCGCTCCTCGAGCGCAACCCGGCGCCTTCGCGCGAGGAGGTGGTGGAGGCGATCGGCGGCAACATCTGCCGCTGCACGGGCTATGCGCCGATCATCGACGCGATCCTCGATGCCGCCGCGCGCGGCGGCCGGCGTTCGGCGTAAGGGGGCAAAGATGCTCGAGTTCCGAAAGGACATCTTCGCCGACGAGCGGGACGATTCGAACCTGCACGAGATCGGCAAGCCGACCCAGCGCCAGGACATGCTCGGCCACGTCACCGGCCGCTCGCGCTTCTTCGACGACCATGCGTTCGAGGGACTGCTCCACCTCAAGGTTCTGCGCAGCCCGCACCACCACGCGCGCATCCGCCGGATCGATACCACCGCCGCCGAGCGCGCGCCCGGCGTCAGGCGGCTGATCCGCGCGGCCGACGTTCCGGTCAACCTCAACACGCTCCTCAGCCTCCTCAACTTCGGCAAGGACGACGAGCCGACGCTCGCCCACGACAAGGTGCGCTACCGGGGCGAGCCGATCATCGCCGTGGTCGCCGAGAGCGAGGCTCTGGCCCGCGAGGCTCTGGCCGAGGTCCGGGTCGACTACGAGCCGCTGCCCGCGGTGTTCACGATCGACGACGCGCTCAGGCCCGGCGCGCCCGCGGTCAACGACGTCTACCCCAGGAACACCTTCGAGTATCACGAGCGCTACGACCATCAGAAGCTGCGCTTCGGCGATGTGGAGCGCGGCTTCGCCGACGCCGACCACGTGCTCGAGAGCAGCTATCAGATGTCACCGATCGAGCACGCGCCGACCGAGACCAACGGCTCCATCGCAGCGCCCGAGACCAACGACCGCTTCGTCTGCCACACCTCGACCCAGGCGCTGTTCTTCTCGGTCGACACCGCGGCCAAGATCCTGAACGTCCCCTCGAACCGGCTGCACTTCATCGGCGGCACGGTGGGCGGCGGCTTCGGCGGCAAGGTCGACACCCTGACCGAGCCGCTCGCGATCCTGGGCGCCATGCTCACCGGGCGGCCGGTGCGCTACGCCTTCGATCGCGCGGAGGAGATGCAGGACGGGCCGCCGCGCGGGGCGGAGCGCTGGGTGATCAAGGACGGCGTGATGCGGGACGGGCAGATCATTGCCCGCAAGTTCACCGGCTACTTCGACAGCGGGGCCTACACGCGGCTCTCCAGCTACGCCGTGATCAAATCGGTCGGCCATCTGCCGGGGCCGTACACGATCCCGAACGTCTCGGCCGACGTCTTCTGCGTCTACACCAACCGCACGCCGTCCACCGCCATGCGCGGCTTCGGGGTCACGGGCGTCGACTTCGCCATCGAATGCCAGATGGACAAGCTCGCGCATCTGGTCGGCATGGACCCGATCGAGTTCCGCATCCTCAACGCCTATCGCGACGGCGACATGAAGGCGCACCGGCGCGAGGCCAAGAACTGCGCGCTCATCGAGTGCTGCCAGGTGGCCGCCGAGAAGGCCGGC
>CAZXYL010000446.1:0-5522 GCA_964644915.1 uncultured Geminicoccaceae bacterium | reverse complement strand
TTGCGCTGGCTTTTGTACGCACACGGACAAATGGCACACGACCTCATCAACGTTCGCCCTCTGACCGACCTCGACTGGCAGCTCGAGCAGGTGCGGAACTTCCCCATGCTCGGCGCGGAGGAGGAGCGCGCGCTCGCCGAGCGCTGGAAGAACGACCAGGACCAGGAGGCGGCACGGCAGCTGCTGGGCAGCCATCTGCGTCTGGTCGTCAAGATCGCGCGCGGGTTTTCCGGCTACGGCGTGCCGCTCGGGGAGCTGATCGCGGAGGGCAACGTCGGCCTCATGCAGGCGCTCGCCAAGTTCGAGCCGGAGCGGGGCTTTCGCTTCTCGACCTACGCCATGTGGTGGATCCGCGCGGCGATCCAGGAGCACATCCTGCACAACCGTTCGCTCGTCAAGATGGGCACCACCGCCGCGCAGAAGAAGCTCTTCTTCAATCTGCGCCGCCTGAAGCGCCAGCTCGGCGAGCTGGGCGATGGTGATCTCCCGCCGGAGGCGGTGGCGAGCATCGCCGAAGCGCTCGACGTGAGCCATGACGAGGTGGTCCAGATGAACCGGCGCCTCGCCGGCGGCGATCAGTCGCTGACCGCACCGATGCGGGCCGACGGCGACACCGAGTGGCAGGACATGCTGGTCGGCGAGGGCCAGGACCAGGAGACGCTGGTCACCGAGGCGAGCGAGCTCGCCTGGCGGCGAGACCTCCTGGCCGAGGGGATGCAGGTGCTCACGGAGCGCGAGCGGCACATCCTGACCGAGCGCCGCCTCAAGGACGAACCGATGACGCTGGAAGACCTCAGCCAGGTCTATCGGGTCTCGCGGGAGCGGGTCCGCCAGATCGAGGTGCGGGCGTTCGAGAAGCTGCAGAAGGCGATGCTCGCTGGGGCGGCCAACGATCAGGCGCGCCGGCCGCAGCTCGAAGCGGCCTGACCCCGCCCGGGCCGCCCGCCCGGAGAATCGACCAAAAGGCCACCGGATGAGGTGGGGCTTCGGCACCGGGGACGCGCTGCGGCGCAGCCGCGGTGCCTGGCTCGACGCGGCCGGCTGGGGTCCGCGCGAGACGCCCTGGCGGGAGCTCCACCGTCAAGCCGGCATGAGGCTGCGCGCTTATGGCGGGGGGGCGGGCGGTCCCTTGCTCCTGATCGTGCCGGCGCCGATCAAGCGCGCGTACGTCTGGGACCTGGCGCCGGGGCGGAGCGTCGTGCGCGCGGCGCTGCGAGCGGGGTTCGTGGTCGGCTTGGTCGAGTGGACCGAGCCGGAGGACGAGAAGTCGCAGGGTTTGGGGCTCGACGACTACGCCGACCGGATGATCGGCGTCGCGCTCGATGCCCTTGCGACCACACACGACGCGCAGGACGTGATCCTCGTCGGGCATTCGCTGGGCGGCACGCTGGCTGCCATCTTCGCGGCTCTGCATCCGGCACGGGTGCGGGGTCTCGTTCTGATCGAAACGCCCCTTCGCTTCGGCCCGGGCGCCGGCGACCCTCGGCTCGCTGGCGCGCGCCGTCCCGCTCGGGCCGGAAGCCGTGCGGGCCGCCTTCGACCCCGTCCCGGGCTCGATGATCAGTGCGCTCGGCATCGCGGCGGACCCGGTCGAGTTCGTGGCGCTGCGCTGGCAGGATGCCCTTGCGAGCGCCACCGATCCGGAGGCGGCGGCGACGCACATGCGCATCCTGCGCTGGACGCTGGACGAGCTGCCGATGCCGGCGCCGCTGTTCGCGGATGTCGCCGGCCGGCTCTGCCGCGACGACGAGTTCTTCCGCGGCACCCTCACGGTCGCGGGCCGGCGCCTCCTGCCGGGCATGCTTCGGGCACCCGTCCTGGCCGTGCTCGATCCACGCAGCGCGCTCGTGCCGCCACGTGCGGTGCTGCCGTTCCTGGACCGGACCGGCGCTCGCTGGACCGTTCTCTGGCACGAAGAGGCCAGCCACGGCGTCGGGCTGCGCCATCTGGGAGCCCTGGTCGGGCGCGATGCGCATCGGCAGCTTTGGCCCGGGATCCTGCGCTGGGCGAGCGGCATCGGCGAGCCCCGGCCGACCTCCGAAAGCCACTGATCCGGGCGAGCCCACCGCGCGCGAAGAGCGCTGCCCGAGCGGGCAGCGCCCTTTCACGCCGCGGCGTCTGGCCCTTGACCAGCCTCACCCGCCCTCAATCTGCTCCGACTGGGCGCCGGAGTCCGGCCGCGGTGGTGCGAGCGTCGGCTCCTCGCCCTCGGGCTCGTGGACCCGGGCGCTGAACTCGCCCTTGCCGTCGATCGAGGGGCCTTCCGACCAGCGACCCTCGGGCGGCGGGCTGCCGTCGCGCATGAAACCCAAAAACACGTAGTTGTACTCCTGGTTCTCCTGCTCCTGCGGAAAACTGTTGGGAATCGGCAGCTGCGCCTGGTAACCGCCCAGCTCCTCGATCGCCGCCGCCCACTGGTTCTGGTGCATCGTGTCGCGGGCGATCAGGAACGCGAGCATGTCCTTCATGCCCGGATCGTCGGTCATGTTGTAAAGGCGCGTCGCCAGCGCGCGGCCGGTCGATTCCGCGGTCACATTGGCGAACATGTCGGCGGCGATGTTGCCGCTGGCGTAGACGTGCGAGCAGTCGAAGGGCACGCCGCTGGCATCGACCGGCATGGCCGCGAGGCCGGAGGACAGGATGTGGCGCAGGTTCATGCCGTTGAGCACGGCGCCCGCCACCGGGTCGGCCGACGCCTGCTCCTGAAACGAGAGCGGCGCGTTCTCGAGGTTCAGCGCCACCGCCGTGGACAGCATCTCGATGTGGCCGATCTCCTCGGCCCCGGTCTCGAGCAGCATGTCGCGGTACCTGGTCGGGCCGCGCGCGCCCCAGGCCTGGAAGAGGTACTGCAGAGCGACCCGGATCTCGCCCTCCACGCCTCCGATCGCCTGCTGGAGCGCTCTCGCGAACACCGGGTTGGGCTGCTCGACCCGGACCGGATATTGCAGCTTGCGGTCATGATAGAACATGGCTCGGTTCCCTACGGCTGGCCAAAGATGTCGAGCGTCAATGGGCGAGCCGATTTCCGGTTCCGGCGATCAGAAGAAAACGGCTGCCGGCGCGTGGCTTCGGCGGGAACCTTTCCGCTCGCTTTCCGGTTGCCGGAGCCGAGCGCCTGCGGGGGCGCCGGGCGGGTTTCGCCCGCCCGAGGCAGATCGACGCGAGGGGCCGACCATGATGAGAGGCATGCGCAGGAGATTCTTGGTGGGGCTGGGCGGCGTCCTGGGCGGCGGTGCGCTCGCACCGCTGGCGGCAGCGGCGCCCCAGGCGGGCAGGGAAATCGGGCTGCTCACGACGCACGTGGTGATCGACGCCGATCCGGCTTCTGGCAGCGCCGCACGGGGGCTTGCCGGGGGTGCCGGACTGGAGCTCCGCCGCTCCCCCCGGGATCGCTACGACCGGCGCGCGGTGCAGGCCTGGACACGCGACGGCACGCTGCTCGGCCGGGTGGCACCGATCGACGCCAAGGCGCTCTCCAGCCTCATGGACGCGGGCCTTCGCACCCGGGCACGGGTGATCTCGGTGCGCGGGCACCCGGTGCGACCGGACATCCGGATCGAGGTCACCCTCGTTCTCGCCTGAGCCGCTCGTGGCACGCTCCCGCGCATCGCAGGCCGGCGGCAGGCTCCTGCTGGGCGCCCTCGCCGGCACCGTCGCCATGACGGCGGCCATGCGCGCGATACGTGGGCGTCTTCCGGCACCCGAGCGCTATCCACTGCCGCCGCGCGAGATCATCGAAGGGCCGGTCCCGGAGCGCGCGCTCGAGTGACGCCGGCGAGGCCCTGCGCGCCCCGCCTAGCCCGGTCTCGGCGCGCACGAGGTACGTGCCCGGCCGGCGCCGCCCTGACGACAGCGCCGTCCCGGCACGCCGGGGTCCCTTCGAATCAGCGATGGGGTGACGTGGTCCGGGCCGGACCCATCTGGCGGGGGCTCTTGCGCCGGCCCCCGCGCAGCATAGAATGCGCGCGATTTCCCGGGAGCCGGGGCCGTCGTCAACCATCAGTTCAGGTCGCGCGCGTGGGTAAGACAGTCTGCGTCATCGGCAGTGCCGCCGGGCCGCTCATCAACTTTCGCGGCGCGCTCCTTGGCGCGATGCGGGAGGCCGGCCATCGGGTGATTGCCATGGCGCCGGCGATCGGTGCCGACATCGCCTCGAAGCTCGAGGCGCTCGGCGTCGAGCCTCGCTCCGTCCCGCTCGATCGGAACGGCCTCAGCTTGCGGCGCGATTTCACGACTCTGCGGGCACTCTACCGGGTACTCTCGGAGATCAAGCCGGACGCCGTCCTGGGCTATACCATCAAGCCGGTCTTGTACGGATCTTTGGCGGCGCGTTCGGCGGGCGTGCCGGCACGCTTCTCGATGATCACGGGCCTCGGCTACGCCTTCCTCGATGAAGGGGGGTGGAAGCAGCGGCTGGTGGGGACGACGGCCCGCCTCCTGTACCGGATGAGCCTCAGGGCGAACGAGCGGGTCTTCTTCCAGAATCCGGACGACCGGGCCCTGTTCGAGCGCCTGCGGATCGTGCGTGGCCCGGAGCAGGCAGTGATGATCAACGGCTCGGGCGTCGACATCGAGGCGTTCCAGCCGGCGCCACTGCCGGAGACACCGTCCTTCCTGCTGATCGCGCGCTTGCTGGCGGACAAGGGTATCCGGGAGTATGTCGAGGCGGCGCGCCTGCTGCGGGCGCGGCACCCTGAGGTCAAGTGCCGGCTCGTCGGCCCGGCGGACAACAATCCGGCGGCGATCTCCGAGCGCGAGGTCCAGAGCTGGGTGGAGGAGGGCGTCGTCGAGTACCTCGGGCGATTGCAGGACGTGCGCCCCGCGATCGCCGCGGCATCGGTCTACGTGCTGCCGTCGTACTACCCCGAAGGCCAGCCGCGCAGCATCCTGGAAGCGATGGCCATGGGGCGGCCGATCATCACCACCGACTCGCGCGGCTGCCGCGAAACGGTCGAGCCGGGGCGCAACGGCCTGCTGGTGCCGGCGCGCGACGTGCCGGCGCTGGCCGCGGCCATGGAGCAGCTGGTCCTCGAGCCGGAGCGGGCGGTCGAGATGGGGCGGGAGAGCCGCCGCATCGCGGAGAGCAAGTACGACGTCAACCACGTCAATGCGGTCATCCTCGACGCCATGGGGCTGGCATGATCCGCAGGCTGCGCGACATCGCGGGCGCTGCGGCGGCGCTGTTGCTGCTGTGGCCGGTCCTGCTCGCGATCGCGCTCGGCGTCCGGCTCACCCTCGGCCGACCCGTCTTGTTCCGGCAGCAGCGTCCGGGGCTCGGTGGCCGCCCTTTCGAGATTGTCAAATTCCGCACCATGGGTGACGCTGTGGACGCGCACGGGCAGCCGCTGCCGGACGAGCTGCGCCTGACCCGGTTCGGGCGCTTTTTGCGCGCGACCAGCCTGGACGAGCTGCCCGAGCTCTGGAACGTGCTCAAGGGCGAGATGAGCCTGGTCGGCCCGCGGCCCCTGCTCATGGACTATCTGCCGCTCTACACCCCCGAGCAGGCGCGCCGCCACGACGTC
>CAZXYL010000445.1:0-1881 GCA_964644915.1 uncultured Geminicoccaceae bacterium | reverse complement strand
GCGACGCCTCGATCCTGCGCGCGCTGGCCGAGGATCTGGAGCTGGACGGCTTTGACCCCCTCGACTGCGCCATGGGCGAGCCGTGGAACGGCCAAAAGCCCGAGGCACTTCAGCTCGTCAGCTCCGATAATTGGCGCACCCGCGGCGATACGGTCGAGCGGCTGGAGCTTCTCGCTCGCGGGCTGATGGCGGGCGAGTGGGTGGCGCCCGAGGGTTGGCACCGGACCCGAGCCGTGCTGGAGCGGGCGGACGGGGTCATCCGCCCTGCCCTCCTCGCCAGCGCCACCAAGGAGATCAAAAGCGTCCTGGCCGCGCTCGACGGCCGCTTCGTCGAGCCCGGGCCGTCCGGCGCCCCGACCCGCGGCCGCCTCGACGTGCTGCCCACAGGCCGCAACTTCTTTTCCATCGACAGCCGCGCCGTGCCCACGCCCGCGGCCTGGCACCTGGGCTGGAAATCGGCGGCGCTGCTGGTCGAGCGCTACGTGCAGGAGCAGGGCGAGTGGCCGCGGACGGTGGCGCTCTCCGCCTGGGGCACGGCGAACATGCGCACCGGCGGCGACGACATCGCCCAGGCGCTGGCGCTGATCGGCGCCAAGCCCGTGTGGGATGGCGCCTCGCATCGGGTCACGGGCGTCGAGATTCTGCCGGCCCGCCTGCTCGACCGGCCGCGGGTCGACGTGACCTTGCGCATCTCCGGCTTTTTTCGCGACGCCTTCCCGGCGCAGATCGAGCTGTTCGACCGGGCGGTGCGCGAGATCGCGGCCCTCGACGAGCCCGATGATCTCAATCCGATCGCAGCTAGGGCCAGGGCCGACGAGGCGGCGCTGCTGGCGCAGGGCGCCGGTCCCGAGCAGGCGCGCCGGCGGGCGACCTACCGGGTGTTCGGCTCCAGGCCCGGCGCTTACGGGGCAGGCCTGCAGGCGCTGATCGACGAGCGCGGCTGGGAGAGCGAGACCGATCTCGCCCGCGCCTACGTCGCCTGGGGCGGCTATGCGTATGGCGGCGGGGTCGAGGGCCAGGCGGAGCACCGGCTGTTCGAGCGGCGGCTGGGAGCGGTGGAGCTGGTCCTGCACAACCAGGACAACCGCGAGCACGACATCCTGGACAGCGACGACTACTACCAGTTCGAGGGCGGCATGGCCGCGGCAGTGCGCGAGCTCTCGGGCGTGCAGCCCGCGATCTACCACAACGACCATTCGCGCCCGGAGAGCCCGCGCATCCGCACGCTGAAAGAGGAGATCGGCCGCATCGTGCGCGGGCGCGCCGCGAACCCGAAGTGGCTCGCCGGCGTGATGCGCCACGGCTATAAGGGCGCGTTCGAGATCGCCGCGACCGTGGATTATCTGTTCGCGTTCGCCGCGACCGCGCGCGTGGTCGAGGACCACCACTTCGAGGCGCTCTATGACGCCTATCTCGCGGACGATCGGGTGCGCGGCTTCATGGCCGAGGCCAACCCGGCGGCACTGCGCGAGACGGCGGCGCGGTTCGAGGAAGCGATCGAGCGCGGCCTCTGGCGGCCGGCCAGCAATAGCGCGCACCGCAAGATCGAAGCGTTGCGCTCCGGCCGCGGCCGAAGCGACACGTGCTGAGGCAGGTCGGCGGTTCGCTTTGTGGCGCGGGGATGCTAACCTTTCCGCAGCCTCGGGAAGGAGGTGCGCTATGACACAGGTTGCGGACAGGCTCTGGACGCTCGAGGAGTTCCTCGCGTTCGACGACGGCACCGACATGAGCTACCAGCTGTTTGAAGGTCGGATGGTCGCAATGAACCCGCCGCTGCGGGGGCACGCGGGCCTGGTGGGACGACTCACGCGGACGATCGGAAATCAGCTCACGCCACCTTGCGAGGTTTTTGCCGAGGCTGGCATCGTCCCCGTCAACCGA
>CAZXYL010000444.1:0-1875 GCA_964644915.1 uncultured Geminicoccaceae bacterium | reverse complement strand
GCCCTGCTCGAGCAGGTGCTGCGGGACGAGGTGGACTTCCCGGCGCTGCTCGCGGACTGGCAAGGTGGCGCCGTCAAGCAGCTGGTGGTCGCACGCACCCTCGGGCTGCGGCGGGAACGGCCGGAGATCTTCACCGCGGGCACCTACCAGCCGCTCGCGATCGAGGGTGCTTGCGCCGAGCGCATCGTCGCCTTCGCCCGGACCTATGAGGGCACCACCGCGATCGTCGTGGCACCTCGCCTGGTTGCGCCGCTGCTCGAAGGCGTCGAGGTCCCGCTGCCGCCAGCCAGCGCCTGGGAGGACACCCGGGTCCTGTTGCCGGACGATCTCGCGCGCGGGTCGATGCTGGACATCCTGACCCGGCGCGAGCTGACCCCGGACGCCTCCGGGATCAAGGTCGCCGACCTGCTCCGGGACCTGCCCGTCGCCCTGCTGCTCGGGCGGCCGGTCGGCTAGAAAGCACGCGCCGCCTTGAGTGCAGGATAGAGCTGCCGGAAGCGGCCGTGGAGCTCGGCATAGCGGCGCGCGAGGTCGGGCTCCGGCAGCTCCGGCCGGCCGAGCGGCCGGACCGCGGCCGCGACCGCCGCGTCGACGCTCGCGTGGATGCCGGCGCCGACCTGGGCGAGGAGCGCCGCACCCATGGCCGGCCCCTCCTCGGCCGCGAGCCGCTGCAGGGGGACGCCCAGCACGGCCGCCAGGATCTCGCGCCAGTGCGGGTTCCGGGCGCCGCCGCCGAGCACATGCAGGCTCGCGGGCGAAACGCCGAGCGCGCGCATCAGCGCGAGCGCGTCCTCGAGTGCGAACGAGACGCCCTCGATCAGCGCGCGCACCAGGTGGGGGCGCTCGTGCGCGAGCGTCAGGCCGAGCCAGGCGCCCCGGGCGGCGGGGTCCATGTGCGGCGTGCGCTCGCCGGCGAGATAGGGCAGGAAGAACAGGCCGTCGGCGCCGGGCGCGACCTCGGCCGCCTCGCTCAGCATCACCTCGTAGGGATCGCGCCCCTCGGATCTGGCTTTCGCCGCCTGCTCGGGAGCCATGGCGTCGCGGTACCAGCGCAGCGCGCCCCCGGCGGACAGGATCACCCCCATGAGATGGTACTGGCCGGGCACGGCGTGGCAGAAGGCGTGCAGCGCGCCCGACGGGTCGATGCGCAGATCGGCGGTCGGCACGAAGACCACCCCGGAGGTGCCGAGCGAGACGAAGCCGACGTCGGGGCGGATCGCGCCGCAGCCGACGGCCGCGGCCGCATTGTCGCCGCCGCCCGCGATCACCGGCAGGCCCTCGGGCAGGCCGCTCGCCCGCGCGCCCTCGGCCGAGACGGTGCCGGTCACCTCGGGGCCCTCGTGCACCCGCGGCAGCCACGTGCGCGGGATCTCGAGGACGTCCAGCAGCTCGGGCGACCAGTCGCGCGAGGCGAGGTCGAGCAGGAGCGTGCCGGCGGCATCCGATGCGTCGGTGGCACGCCCGCCGGTGAGGCGATAGCGCACGAAGTCCTTGGGCAGGAGCACCTGCCGGACGCGGGCGTATGCGCTCGGCTCGTGATTGCGCAGCCACAGGATCTTGGGCGCCTGAAAGCCGGTGAGCGCCGGATTGCCCGCGATCTCGCGCAGCCGAGGGGCGCCGACGCGGGCCTCGATCTCGGCGCATTCCGCGGCGGTGCGCTGGTCGTTCCAGAGCAGCGCCGGCCGGATCACCTCCCCGTCGCCGTCGAGGAACACCGCACCATGCATCTGGCCCGTGAGCCCGATCCCGGCGATCTCCGCCGGCGCGGACTCCGCGAGCTCGCGCAGGACCTCGCAGCACGCCCGCCACCAGGCCTCGGGCTCCTGCTCGGTCCAGCCCGGTCGCGGCGTCAGGAGCGGATAGTCGCGCCCCGCG
>CAZXYL010000443.1:0-2700 GCA_964644915.1 uncultured Geminicoccaceae bacterium | reverse complement strand
GGTGAGATTGACCACGACGATGATGCCGAGGTGGATCAGGTCCAGATCCAGCCGCTGCGCGATCGGCAAGAGGATCGGCACCATCATGATCACCGCCGGCGTCAGGTCGATGAAGAGCCCGATGAACAGCAGCATCAGGTTGATCACGAGCAGCAGCAGCCAGCGGTTGTCGATGACGCCGAAGATGTGGTCGGCCAGCCACTGCGGCACGTTTTCGTAGGTCATGATGAAGGTGAAGACCGAGGTCGTGGCGATCAGGAACAGCACCACGGCATTGGTCAGGCAGCATTCCCATAGGATCGCCGGCAGATCGGCGAGCCTGATCTCGCGGTAGAGCACGACCGTGAGGAAGAGCGCGTAGACCGCCGCGACCGCGCCCGCCTCGGTCGCGGTGAAGATGCCGCTGGTGATGCCGCCCAGGATGATGACCAGCGTCATCATGGCGGCGAAGCCGTCGGCGATGCGGGCGAGCTTCTCCTTGCCGGTGAGCGCCGGGGCCGACTGCCTGTGGTAGAGCCGGCCGTGGACGTAGCAGGCGATCAGGAGGCCGACGCCGATCAGGATCCCGGGGATCAGGCCGGCGAGGAACAGCCCGGCGACCGAGACCGATCCGACCACATAGGCGTAGATGATCATCGGGATCGACGGCGGGATAATCGGGCCCATGGTCGCCGAGGTCAGCGTGATCGCGGTCGCGTAGCGCTTGGTGTAGCCGGCCTTCTCCATCGCCGGGATCAGGGTCGCGCCGACCGAGGACACGTCCGCCACCGCCGAGCCCGAGACGCCGCCGAACATCATCGAGGAGAGCACGTTGATCTGGGCGAGCCCACCCGGCAGGCGCCCGACCACGACCTCGGACAGACGCACGAGGCGCATGGCGACGCCGCCGCGCGCCATGAGCACGCCGGTGAACACGAAGAAGATCACCGCCAGCAGCGGGAAGGAGTTGATGCCGAACAACATCCGCTGGACGATCGTCCCGTTATCGATCACGAAGATGTTGATGGCCGCCGCCGCCGAGGCGATCCCGATCGCGAACGCGATCGGCATGCCGATCAGCAGCAGCACCGCGAAGACGCCGAACAGGATGAGGATGGTCATGGGCGAGCGCGTCCGCGTGCTCGGCGTTCAGGCGGCCGCGTGGCCGGGATCGTGCCCGAGCCGGCGCTCGCCCACGAACCATAAGTTGAGCTGGTCGCGCAGGCTGTAGAGCATCATCAGCCCGCCCGAGACCGGCAGGGCCGTGTAGTACCAGACGTTGGTATACGGGATCGATTCCATGAAGTCGCCGCCGAACGCCTGCACGAAGCGGACGCCGTAGAGCAGCATGATGGCGCCGAAGCCGAAGATCGCGAGGTTGATCAGGAGCTGGACCGCGGCGCGGACCCGGCGCGAGAAGCGCCGGTAGAGGTAATCGAAGGCGATGTGGTCCTTGAGATCGACGCACACCGCGGCCCCCAGGAACGAGATCCAGATCAAGAGGTAGCGCGGCACTTCCTCCGACCACGACAGCACATAGTTGAAGCCGTAGCGCGTGATCACCGTGAAGATGATGATGGCGAAAATCGCGCTCGCCTGCAGGAGGATGACCACCCGGACCACGGCGCTCACGAGGTCGACGGCACGATTGAAGGCGCGCAAAGCCCGCGCACCCTTCAGCTGCTGGTCCAGGTCGGACGAAACGACCCCACCCTTGTCATCGCCGGCAGACCCCGCAGTTCCCTGGTCGAAGCTCGAAGGGGTCACGCCCGGTCTCCGACCGACGTCGCTGCGGTTGAGGGTGCGCGCCGGACCCGAGCGCAAGCCGGGCGCCCGTGCTCAGGGCCCGCATGGCGAATCGCGACCGGCCCCGACGTCAACGCCTTCTTAACCTCTTCCCGGCAAGCTTCATCGATGCCGCAGGCTACGGTGGGAGTCCGTGCCCGCCGAATCTGGAGGGCGCACGGATTCCCACCATGACATGTCGGCGGCAGGATGATCCCAAAGAGGCTGACGTCGAGTTAACCGGGCAGCAGCGAGGCAAGCCCCGCAATGACGATATCGGTTGAACTGCGGCCATTCGGACGGGCGTTTCCGCACTCCCGGCCCTCAACCGGACATCCACGCGCCAAGGCCGGCAATCACGACGAAACACTTGCGCGTCGCCCATTCGGCGCCCGGGATGACGACGGGCCGGCCCAAAGAGACGACCGGCCCGCGTGCAGCGACTTGGCCGCGTCAGTAGTTCTGGCCCATGTCGAGGATGTAGCTCACCTCTTCGGTGATGCCGAGGCGCTCCGCTTCCTCCTGCACCAGGGGTGCCACGGCGTCGATGAACGGCTGCTTGTCGACCTCGATGATCTCGGCGAAGCGGTCCTTGAGCTCGCTCATCGCCGACTGCTCGGCCATCATCCAGGCGCCGCGCATGAAGGCCTCCGCCTCCCTGCCCGCCTGCCGGATCGTGTCCTGCTGCTCCGGGGAGAGCTGGTCGTAGATCATCTTCGACATCAGGAGCGCGTCGGGGATGCGCGCGTGCTCGTCGAGGGTGTAGTAGTCGCTGACCTCGTAGAACTTCATGGTCACGACCGAGGGATGGTTGTTCTCGGCACCGTCGACCACCCCGGTCTGCAGCGCGTTGTACAGCTCGCCCCAGGCGACCGGCACGCCGGTGCCGCCCATGGCCTCGATCGTCTTGACCTGCACCGGCGAGGCCATGACCCG
>CAZXYL010000442.1:0-2675 GCA_964644915.1 uncultured Geminicoccaceae bacterium | reverse complement strand
AAGCCGGCGGTCAGAGAGGGTTCGCGGGTCGGTGCCGGCCGGGCGAGGTGAACAGCCGAGCCCCGAAAACGGCCAGATTCCTGGGCTTCAGCGGGGAGATTGGCCGGCAGAGAGAGTGTCGCCCGAAGGCGTCTTGGCGGAGGGAGGGGGATTCGAACCCCCGATACGGATTGTCTCCGTATAACGGTTTAGCAAACCGTCGCCTTCAGCCGCTCGGCCACCCCTCCGGCGCGGCCTCCTTCTATCCAAGGCCGGCCGCGCCTGTCAATTGGGAGCGCGCCAGGGCGGGCGCAAGCCCGCGCCGCGGCGGCCCGCATCCTCAGCTGAGGCTGCTCTCCCAGTCGCGCACCTGCCGCTCCGCCTCGTCCTTGGCGATGCCGTAGCGCTCCTGCACGCGGCCGACCAACTCGTCGCGATGACCCTCCGCGCGCGTCAGGTCGTCGTCGGTGAGCTTGCCCCACTGCTGCTTCGCCTTGCCCTGGTACTGCTTCCAGTTGCCCTTGATCTGATCCCAGTTCATCGCCCGCTTCCTTTGCGCTGTCGAAACCGACCGTGCAAACGCGGCATCGCCGGGACCGGTTCCGTCGGGTCGGGCCGGGCAGCGGTGCTGCATCCGGCCTACGTCGCGGAGATGCCCTTGACCACCGCGCCGCGGGTGAGCAGGCTGAGCTCGAGCATGCTGGTCGGGAACACGCAGTGCGGGTGACCCGCGGCCGCGTAGACCACCTCGAACCGCCCGAGGCTGTTGTCGATCACGGTCGGCAGCCGGCGCGGGTGCCCCAGCGGCGGCACGCCGCCGATGGTGTAGCCGGTGACATCGCGCACCTTCTCGGCATCGGCACGAAGCACGAGGCCGTTCCGCCCGAAGGCGGCCGGCAGCGCCGCCGTCTCGCAGCGCCGGTCGCCCGCGACCAGCGCGATCACCGGCGCGCCGTCGATCAGGAACACCAGCGACTTGACGATGGCGCCCTGCGGCACGCCCAGCGCGTGCGCCGCGTCCGCGGCAGTGCGCGCCGTGGCCGCGAGCTCGACGATCTCGGCCTGCGAGCCCGCCTCGCGCAGGGCCGCCCGAACCCGCTGCACGGCCGGGCGCTCGAGCAGGCTCACGTGGGGATCTCTTGGCCCGCGCTCGGGACGTCGTAGCCGCGTTGCACTGCCGGTCGCGACCGGATGGCGTCGAACCAGCGCTTGACGTTCGGATAGCCGTCGAGGCCGCTTTCCAGGCTGTGCCATGGCCAGCGCGCAACCCAGGGGAAGGTCGCGACATCGGCAATCGTATAGTCGTCGCCCGCGAGATACGCCACCTGCTCGAGCCGCCGGTCCATGACCCCGTAAAGACGCTTGGTCTCGTTGACATAGCGCTCGATGGCGTAGGGGATCTTCTCCTTGGCGAAGCGGCTGAAGTGGTGGGTCTGGCCGAAGAACGGGCCGACGTTGCCCATCTGGAACATCAGCCATTGCAAGGTGTCCAGCCGCCTGAAATGTTCCGTCGGATAGAGCTTGCTCCCGGTCTTCTCGGCCAGATAGATCAGGATCGCGCCCGATTCGAACATCGAATAGCCGTTGTCGCGATCGACGATGGCCGGGATCTTGTTGTTGGGGCTGATCTCGAGGAACTCCGGGTCGTACTGCTCGCCCTGGCCGATGTTGATCGGGTGAACCTCGTAGGGCAGCTCGACCTCTTCCAGCATGATCGAGACCTTGCGGCCGTTCGGGGTGCTCCAGGTGTAGAGATCGATCACGATACCTCCGCGCTCTTGCGTGGCGCTGGTCGCGGCGGCGATCACCGGCACGCCAGCGGGCCCGCCTGCTCTATCTAACCGAAGCGGCGGGCAAAGCAATCCCCGTGGCCCTGGCCGCCGTGGTGGACCGGCAAGCCGGCCGGCCGAACCTGCCGCCCGATGGCCCCGGGATCTGATCGCGCGCCCGCGGCCTGCCCGGACACCCCGAGCAGCGCACCGGCGTGTGACTACCGTGCGGGGCGGAGCATGCTACACTGCCGTAGGGCGTGGGGCGGAGCTTCAACATGGCGACCCGGGTCAAGGCGAAGGCCAGCGATCTGTACGAGCGGGACATCTATGCTTGGTCCGAGCAACAGGCGGCACTCCTGCGCGCGCGGCGTTTCGCCGAGCTCGATCTCGAGCACCTGATCCTGGAGATCGAGGACGTGGGCGGCAGCTTGTACCGCGAGGTCCGCTCGCGCGTGCGGACCATCATGGAGCACCTCCTGAAGCTCGAGCATTCGCCGGCGGCGGACCCGCGCGCCGGCTGGGAGAAGACGATCCGCACGGCGCGCGCCGACCTCGCAGAGGATCTCACGCCCGCACTGCGGCCACGCGTCGAGCGTAATTTCGCCCGATTTTACGAAGTAGCGCGGACCGAAGCCGCCGCAGGCCTGCGCGCACACGGTGAGCACGTGGCCGCCGACGCCTTGCCCGAAACGTGCCCCCACAGCCTCGACCAGATCACCTCGGACTGGCTGCCGTGAGGCCGCGTTGCCGAAGATTGCGGGATGCGTACCCAGGTCTCGGTTGTGATGCTGGGCTTGACCAGACTTGACCCGGGCATCCACAAGACGGTGGGTGCACATCGCCATGATATCCGCGGCTGCTGTAGCCGGGCTGATGGGAGCTCGCGAGCTTGCAACGGCACAGCACCATACCCTATGTCATGGC
>CAZXYL010000441.1:0-1799 GCA_964644915.1 uncultured Geminicoccaceae bacterium | reverse complement strand
TAGACGGCGAGCAGGTGATAAGGGTCGTCCTCGCCGAACACCTCTTCGGCCGCGGCTCCCGGCAGGGCGACGCCATAGACCGCGCCCAGGGTCAGGTTGTCGTGCGCCGTCCAGTCGACGTAGAGGTTGATCTCGTCCGCGAAATCCTTCTCGCTCACCGGCGTGCCGAAGTAGTTTCCCTCGGCCAGGTCGAAATGGAAGTAGAGAAGGCCCAGCCCCAAACTGTCGGTCGGGTACGCCGACAGGTGCACCATGTGATTGATCTGGTTGCTGTTGAACAGCAGGTAGTTGCCCGTGATCTCGCCCTGGGTCCAGGTCCCCCAGCCGCGCGAGAACTCGTAGAACAGCGGATCGAAATCCCTGCGCCGGCCGTCCTCGGGATCGGAATCGCCGGAGAAATAAGCAAAGCGATAGGCGAGCGTCGGCGTCCAGGGCAGCCACGAGAAGGTATAGGCAGGCTCCAGGTAGAAGGCGCGGGCGTCGAAGTCCGCGTTGTCGCCGTCCCCGAACTGCTCGACGTACTCGGCGTGCAAGGTCAGATCCTCGAGCCCGGGCCAGTGCAGGCCGTGGCCGCGCAGGCTCACGACCTGCATGCCGTCCCGCGGCATCACGGCATCGAACCCGGCGTCCACATCGACGATCTGTAAATAGCTCGTCCCGAGGATGCCGAAGCCCGGGTCGTACTCGGCATTCACGCCGACCAATTCCGTGTCGCCCTGATCGTCGTCGCCACGCAGCCAGAACAGCTGCCCGCCAACCGGCTCGGTGTTCAGCCTGAGCAGCCCGGCAAAGGGGAAGGCGGTGCGCGGCGCCAGCCAGTA
This sequence comes from uncultured Geminicoccaceae bacterium, assembly GCA_964644915.1. Lineage (GTDB taxonomy): Bacteria > Pseudomonadota > Alphaproteobacteria > Geminicoccales > Geminicoccaceae > CAZXYL01. The sequence continues at coordinate 978 of CAZXYL010000441.1, read as the reverse complement.
GGCGGCATCGGGGCCGGTATCGAAGTTGCCGTCCCAGATCAGAAAGCCGTCGCCGATCTGGAAATCCTGCGCCCCGATCGAGACGTCGAGCGCATCCTCGCCCAGCGACTCCGCGAACAGCGCGCCGGAGCGCCAGCCGGCGAACAGCGCTTCGAGGTCGAGGTCCTCCTCGTCGCCGCTCGTGAACCCGCCGGCATCGCCATCACCCCTGGTGATCGTGGCGACGGCCGAGACCGCGCCATAGAGCGTGCCGGCAGCCGCCGTCTCGTACGCGAGCTCGAGCCCGGGCTCGACGTAGCCCTCGGCCCACTGCGCATCGCCCGTGGCCTCGCCGGTCTCGAGGTCGAACCGCCCGGCCCCGAAGTTGGTGTTCCCGGTCCCGAACCAGCCGGCGCCCGCCTCCAGGGTGAGCCCGAGCGTGAAGCCTTCCCGCTCGATCAGATCGATGGCGCTGGCGGGAACAGAGCTCCCTGCCACCAGCGCAGCCGCCGCGACCGCACCGATCAGAGCGCGGCGCTCACGCAGGAGTTCAGACATCGTCGTTGTACCTATGGTTGATAATTCTCTCTTAGAAATGACGGATTAAGAAATCGCTAACAATGGCTTTCATGACCCACCAGCCGGAGCAGGGGAGCCGCCGGCCTCGCCGCGCAAAGGCCGCGGCTGCTAGGCTGCGCAGGTGCACAAAGGGAGGCTCGGGATGGCCGGACGGGTGGAAGGCAAGGTCGCGGTGGTGATCGGCGCCGCGCGCGGGATCGGTGCCGCGATGGCGGAACGGCTCGCCCAGGAGGGTGCCCGCGTCGTGATCGGCGACACGCTCGAGGAGGGCGAGGCCACGGCCCGCAAGCTCGGGCCCGAGAGCCGCGCCCTCTTCTTCCGCACCGACGTCAGCCGCAAGGCCGACGTGAACGCGCTCGTGCAGACGACCCTGGACCGCTTCGAGCGAGTCGACATCCTGATCCAGAATGCCGGCATCTA
>CAZXYL010000440.1:0-10218 GCA_964644915.1 uncultured Geminicoccaceae bacterium | reverse complement strand
CGACGACGTCCAGCGGGTGACCGCGAACTTCGAGGTCGACGACGCGGTGCTCGAGCGGCTGTCGGCCTGAGATGCGCCTTCTGGGCCTCGATCCGGGCCTGCAGCGGACCGGCTGGGGCCTGCTGCGCGCGCAGGGCAACGCGCTGCGCTTCGTGGCCGCGGGCGTGGTCGTCACCGATGCCGACAGCAGTCTCGCCCAGCGCCTCGATGCCCTTTATCGCGGGCTGCAGCGGGTGCTGGCCGAGTACCGGCCGGACCTGGCCGCGGTCGAGGAGACCGTGGTCAACACCAACGCGCTGTCCTCGCTCAAGCTCGGGCACGCGCGCGGCGTGGTGCTGCTGGCCGCGGCGCACGCCGGCCTTCCGGTCACCGAGTACGCCTCGAAGACGGTGAAACGCGCGCTGGTCGGCAACGGCAATGCGCACAAGCCGCAGGTCGCGATGATGGTGCGCACGCTCCTGCCGGGCACGGGCCCGCTGGCCGGCGATGCCGCCGACGCGCTCGCGGTCGCGATCTGCCATGCGCATCACCACGCGACCCAGGCCCGGCTTACGGCCGCGCTCGCGGGCCGCCCTCGCGGTGCCGGTCCGCTCCCGTGATCGCCCGGCTGCGCGGCCGGTTGGACAGCGTCGGCGAGGACCACGCCGTGATCGACGTCGGCGGCGTCGGCTACCTCGTGATCTGCCCCACGCGCACGCTCGCGGCACTGCCGCGCCCGGGCGAGGCGGTGGACGTGCACATCGAGACGCAGGTGCGGGCGGAGAGCATCACGCTCTACGGCTTCCAGGACCCTGGCGAGCGCGGCTGGTTCCGCCTCCTGCAGACGGTCCAGGGCGTGGGTGCGCGCGTGGCGCTGGCGGTGCTCGGCATCCTCACGACCGATCAGCTCGCCCGCGCCGTCGCCAGCCAGGACAAGGCGGCACTCGCGCGGGCGAGCGGGGTCGGCCAGCGCCTCGCCGGCCGGATCGTCGCCGAGCTCAAGGACCGCTTCGCCGAGTGGCCCGCGGGTGCGCCCCCGCAGCTGGTGTCCGTGGCCGCGCCCGCGGGCGATGCCGCGGGCGATGCCCTCTCGGCGCTGGTCAACCTCGGCTACGGCCGCAGCGAGGCGCACCAGGCGATCGCCCGCGCGATCGGCGACCTCGGCCCGGCAGCTTCGGTCGACGCGGTGATTCGCGCGAGCCTCAAGGAGCTGGCGCATTGAGCGCCCGCCCCGCGGCTCCGAGTTGGACGCCCGATGGCCCGTGCTCTAAAAGCGTTGCATGGACGAGCGGTTGATCAGCGCCGACGCGGCGGGAGCCGACACGGATGTGTCGCTGCGGCCACAGACGCTCGACGAATTTATCGGCCAGGCGCAGCTGCGCAGTAACCTGCGGGTGTTCATCGACGCCGCGCGCCAGCGTCGGGAGGCGCTCGATCACGTCCTGCTCGCGGGCCCGCCGGGGCTCGGCAAGACCACGCTCGCACAGATCGTCGCAACGGAGCTGGGCGTCGGCTTCCGCATGACGTCGGGCCCGGTGATCGCGCGCGCTGGCGATCTCGCCGCCCAGCTCACCAACCTGCAGCCGCGCGACGTGCTCTTCATCGACGAGATCCACCGCCTGGCACCCGCGATCGAGGAAATCCTCTACCCGGCCATGGAGGAGTTCCAGCTCGACCTCATGATCGGCGAGGGGCCGGCCGCGCGCTCGGTGCGCATCGATCTCGCGCCGTTCACGCTCGTTGGCGCCACCACCCGGACCGGCCTCCTGACCACGCCGCTCCGCGATCGCTTCGGCATTCTCTCGCGACTGCACTTCTACGAGCGGGTCGAGCTCGAGGCGATCGTGACCCGCGGCGCGCGCCTGCTCGGGCTCGCGCTGACGCTGGATGGGGCGGCCGAGATCGCGCGGCGGGCCCGCGGCACGCCCCGGGTCGCGACCCGTCTGCTGCGCCGGGTGCGGGATTTCGCCACCGTTGCCGGCGCCACGCGGGTGGACGCAGCCGCGGCCGATCAGGCGCTCGGCCAGCTCGAGGTCGACCAGCTCGGGCTGGACGCCCTGGACCGGCGCTATCTCGGCTGCATCGCGCAGAGCTACGACGGCGGCCCGGTCGGCGTCGAGACCCTGGCCGCGGCGCTTTCCGAGCAGCGCGACACCCTGGAGGAGGTGGTCGAGCCGTACCTCCTGCAGCAGGGCCTGCTGCAGCGCACGCCGCGCGGCCGCCTGCTCACCCGCCTCGCCTGGGAGCATCTCGGCCGCGAGCCGCCCCGGGGTCTCCGTCTGCAGGACGATCTGTTCGGGGCGGCGGACGACGCGGATGCCTGAGCCGGCGGGGATCGAGGGCGGCGCCCACGAATGGCGGCTGCGCGTCTATTACGAGGACACGGATGCGAGCGGCATCGTCTACTACGCCAACCACCTGAAATATGCCGAGCGGGCACGCACGGAGATGCTGCGCGCGCTCGGGCTCGACCACCCCACGCTGCTCGGGCGCTTCGGTCTCGTCTTCGCCGTGCGCCGGTGCAGCGCCGACTATCTGGCACCCGCCCGGCTCGACGACGCTCTGGAGGTGACGACGCGCCTTGCCCGCCTGGGCGGCGCCGCCATCGACCTCCGCCAGGAAATCTCGCGCGATGGTTGCCTGCTGGTCCGGCTCGAGGTGCGTCTCGCGCTCCTGTCGAGAGATCTGCGCCCGGCGCGGGTGCCCGAAGAGCTGCGCGAGCGCCTGACGGCTCTGCGTGAAACTGACGCGGTTCGTGAACCCTGAGCGCGGCCTTTGCCGCTTGACACCCACTAGCCGATGCGTCTTTTACCTGCTGCCGTGAGGCCTTTCGGGCGAGCTTCCTCCTTGGTGGCAGGGTCTGCCCTTTCTATCTATGGGCTAGGTGGCGGTGCCGCCCTGCTGTTCATAGGATGACACGATGGAAGACAACGCCGTCACCGCGATGCAGCTGGCCGGCGACCAGGCGGTGAATTTCGGCATCTGGGCGCTGATCGCCCAGGCCGACCCGGTGGTCAAGGCGGTCCTGGTGATCCTGGTTCTGGCCTCGGTCTGGTGCTGGACCGTCATCTTCGAGAAGGCGTTCCGCTACCGGCGCCTGCGCCGGCGGGCGCGCGAGTTCGAGCAGGCCTTCTGGTCGGGTGCGGCGCTGGACGATCTCTACCGCCGCCTCGGCCACAAGGCCGAGCACCCGATGGCGATGATGTTCGCAGCCGCCATGGAGGAATGGCGCGATGCGCCCAAGCCCCTGCCCGGTGGCAGCCAGCGCAGCCTGCTCGAGCGCATCGGCAAGGTCATGAATCTGACGCTGGAGCGCGAGGTCGAGGTTCTGGAGCGCTATCTGAGCTCGCTCGCCACGATCGGCGCGACCGCGCCGTTCATCGGTCTGTTCGGCACGGTCTGGGGCATCATGAACAGCTTCCAGTCGATCGCGCTGACCCGGAACACGACGCTCGCCGTGGTGGCGCCCGGCATCGCCGAGGCCCTGCTCGCGACCGCCTTCGGGCTGGCGGCCGCGATCCCGGCGGTGGTCGCCTACAACAAGCTGTCGGGCGATCTCGACCGCTACGCGGGCCGGGTGAGCAGCTTCGCCGACGAATTCACGGTCGTGCTCTCGCGCGAGCTGGACGGTGGCCGCCCCTCGGGCATCGAGAGCAGCCGGGCCGCCTGAGCCGTGGTCACGATCACCAACCCCGATCATGCGCCGCCCGAGCGGATCACGCGCCGGCGCCGGCGGCCACGCATGTCGGAGATCAACGTCACGCCGTTCGTCGACGTGATGCTGGTGCTCCTGATCGTGTTCATGGTCACGGCACCCCTGCTGACCGTGGGCGTCACCGTCGACTTGCCGGAGACGCGCAGCTCCCCCTTGCCGGGCCAGGACGAGCCGCTCACCGTGTCCGTCACCCGCGACGGTGCGGTCTTCCTGCAGGAGAGCCGGATCGAGCTCGAGGATCTCGGGCCCCGCCTGCGCGCGATCACCGAGCGCCGGCCGGATGCGCGCATCTTCGTGCGCGGCGACCGGGTGATCGATTACGGCCGGGTGATGGAGGTGGTGGGCGCGGTCCACGCCGCGGGCTTCACCAGAGTCGCGCTGGTCACCGAGTTTCGGGAGCCCGCAACGGGTCCGCTCGCCGTTCCGGCACCCAACTGAGCCTTCGGACCGCTCCCCATGGGTCGCGCCTGGCTCTTGTCCTCGCTCCTGCACATCGCGCTCGCGGTGGCGGCGTTCGTCGGCCTGCCGAGCTTTGCCCGGCTGCCGCCGTCCACGCTGCAGGCGGTGACGGTCGAGCTGGTGACGGAGCTGCCCGAGGACGTGCCCGAGGCGCCCGCTCCCAATCCGGCCGCGACCGGGCCGCAGCCGGAGCGCCAGGCGGCGAGCCCGGAGCCGGAGCCGCCGGCGCCCGAACCCGAACCGGAACCCGAGCCCGAACCGGAGCCGGAACCAGAACCGGAACCTGAGCCCGTGGTCGAGCCCGAGCCGGAACCCGCGCCCGTGGACATCGCCGCGCTGACGCCGCCGGAGCCGGAACCGGCACCCGAGCCGGAGCCCGAACCCGAGCCTGTGGTCGAGCCCGAGCCGGAGCCCGAGCCCGTGGACATCGCCGCGCTGACGCCGCCGGAGCCGGAACCGGCACCCGAGCCGGAGCCCGAGCCCGTGGACATCGCCGCGCTGACGCCGCCCGAGCCCGAGCCGCCGGTTGCGACCCCGAGACCCCGGCCCGAGCCGCCGCGCGCGACCCCCAGGCCGCAGCCCAAGCCGCCCGAGCCGGCGGCGACGCCGCCCGAGCCGGAGCGCCGGCCCGAACCGCCGCCCGAGCCGCAAGAGGACGCGTTCGCCGCCATGTTGCGCAGCGTCGAGGAGATGGACCGGCGTGTCCAGGCCGAGGCCGAGCGCGAGGGCACCGGTGTCGCGGCCGCCGACGAGCCCGGCCAGGCGCGCACCCGGACGGGCGAGGCACAGCTCAGCTTCAGCGAGCTCGACGCGCTGCGCCGGCAGATCGGCGGCTGCTGGAGCCTGCCGGCCGGGCTCGAGGGCATCCAGAACATGGTGGTCCAGCTACGCATCCAGGTGCGGCCCGATCGCACCGTGCAGCGAGTGACCATCCAGGATCAGGCACGCCTGGACCAGGACCCGACCTTCCGGGCCGTCGCGGAGAGCGCGCGGCGCGCCGTGGATCGCTGCAGCCCGCTGCAGCTGCCGCCGGACAGATACGGCCTGTGGCGCGATCTGGTGCTCAATTTCCGACCCGAAGATGCAATGCGGAGCGGATGATCAGGCTTCTCGGACGACTTCTCCTCTGCCTGCTGCTGGCCCTGCCGGCGACTTCTGCGCTGGCGCAGCTCGAGCTCGACATCACCGAGGGCGTGGTCGAGCCGCTGCCGATCGCGATCACCGAGTTCTACGGCGGCACCGAGGCGGCGCGGCAGCGCGGCCAGGCGATCGCCAACGTGATCGCGGCCGACCTCGAGCGCTCCGGCCTGTTCCGCCCGCTCGACCGGCGGGCGTTCATCCAGTCGCCCGAGCAGCTGCGCGGGATTCCCCGCTTCGCGGACTGGCGGCAGATCAACGCCGAGGCGCTGGTCACGGGCACGGTGGAGGGCGGCCAGGACGGCGGCCCGCTCGAGGTCGAGTTCCGCCTTTGGGACGTGTTCGCCGGCGTCCAGATGCGCGGCCTGCGCTTCGAGACCACGACCGACAACTGGCGGCGCGTGGCGCATCGCGTCGCGGATGCGGTCTACGAGCGCATCACGGGCGAGCAGGGCTACTTCGATACCCGGATCGTCTATGTGAGCGAGATCGGGCCCGCGACCGACCGCATCAAGCGGATCGCCATCATGGACCAGGACGGCGCCAACCACGAGTTCCTGACCGACGGCGGCAACCTGGTGCTCACGCCCCGCTTCGACCCCGCGGTCGAGAACGTCGCCTACATGGTCTATCGCGGACGCACGCCGCAGGTCTACCTGCGCAACCTCGTGACCGGGCGCGAGCAGCCGCTGGGCGCGTTCACGGGCATGACCTTCGCGCCCCACTTTTCGCCCGACGGTCGCCGCGTGGTGATGTCGCTCGCCGAGGAGGGCAACTCCGACGTCTACGTGCTCGAACTCGAGACCGGGGCGCAGCGGCGCCTCACCGACCATGCGGCGATCGACACCTCCCCATCCTTCTCGCCCGACGGCCGGCAGATCGTGTTCAATTCCGATCGCGCCGGCGCGCCGCAGCTCTACGTCATGGACGCCGACGGCCGCAACGTGCGGCGCATCAGCTTCGGCACCGGCCGCTACGGCAGCCCCACCTGGTCGCCGCGCGGCGATCTGATCGCCTTCAGCAAGCAGCAGGGCGGCTTCTTCCATATCGGCGTCATGCGCCCCGACGGCAGCGACGAGCGGCTGCTCACTCGCAGCACCCTCGACGAGGCACCGACCTGGTCACCGAACGGGCGCGTGATCCTGTTCAGCCGCAAGAATTACCAGACCGATCGGATCCGCCTCTTCAGCATCGATATCACCGGTTACAACGAGCGCGAGCTGCCGACGCCGCTCGACGCGTCCGACCCGGACTGGTCGAACTTGATTCCGTCCTGACATTGACTTATGACCGTTTCCGCCGGCACAACTTCAAGGTGAGTCAGGGGTGTTGTCGCGGCGGCATGACCCGTGTCGCCTCCGAGGCGGGCAGCCTGTCGACAACTCCGGGCCGATCTCACTGCCGGGCACCGAACGGAGCCGATGATGATTGGAACACTGCTTCGCCTCTGCGCCGTGTTGCTGCTGGTGGGCGCCTGCGCCTCGGCGCCCGACGAGATCCCGCCCCCTCCCGGTGATGCCGGCGAGCTCGGCATGCCGGGCGATGCCGCAGGCCGCGGTATCGCCAGCTCCGATCTGCCGCCCGGGGTCGAGCCGGGAAGCCAGGAGGACCTGGAGATCACGGTCGGCGACCGCATCTTCTTCGAGTACGACAGCGCCGTCCTGAGCCCGCTCGCGACCCAGACGCTGGATCGTCAGGCGGCCTGGTTGCAGAACTATCCGGACGTGACGGTGACGATCGAGGGCCATGCCGACGAGCGCGGCACGCGCGAGTACAACCTGGCACTCGGTGATCGCCGGGCCAACGCGGTCAGGAACTATCTGGTCGCGTTGAATGTCGACCCGGAGCGTGTTTTGACCATATCATACGGTGAGGAGCGTCCGGCCGTGCCCGGCAACGACGAATCGGCCTGGGCCAAGAACCGGCGCGGAGTGACGGTGGTCAACGTGGTGAACTGATGCCTGAACGCGGGCTTTCGACAGCCTGGTCACGGCGCGGGTGGCGCGCCGCCGGCGGGCTCGTGGCCGTGACGGCCGCTCTTCTGAGCGCACCGCCGGTTCTGGCCCAGGTCGCGCTCGACGGCTTGCGGCACGATCTCGATCGGGTCCAGGCCGAGGTCGCCGGGCTGCGTCAGATCCAGCCGGTGCAGGAGGGCGAGCCCAGCCGGCTCGCCCGGGTGGAGGTCCGGCTCGGTATCCTCGAGGAGCAGCTGCGGCAGCTCCACGGGCGGATCGACGAGCTGGAGTTCGGCCAGCGCTCGGTCGCGCAGCGCATCGACCGGCTGGTCTCGGATCTCGACGACCGGCTGGCGGCCCTCGAGGGCGGATCGGGGCCGCGGGCCGAAGGGACGCGGGCGCCGCCCGCCGAGGTGGCGACCCGACCGGCGGGGGCACCGGCGGAGCGGCCGCAGCAACCGGCGGAGGTCACGAGGGCCACCCCCGCACCGGCGCCCGCGCCGGCCGACGGGACCATCGGCACGATCCCGGAGAGCGCTTTGCTCAGCCTGCCGCGGGCCGATGCGCAGGCGGCGACCCCGCCGCCGCGGGGCGCGCTCTCGCCGCAGGAGCAGTACGACGCCGCCATGGAGCTCCTGCGCGCCGGCGACTACCCGGGCGCCGAGCGCGGCCTGCAGCTGTTCCTCGAGCTCAACCCGGACCACCCGCTCGCCGCGAACGCGGCGTACTGGCTCGCCGAGACCCATTACGTGCGCAAGAACTTCGCCGCTGCCGCCGCGGCGTTCGCGCGCAATTACCGCACCTACGGCAAGAACGCCACCAAGGGGCCGGACAACCTGCTCAAGCTCGGCATGTCCCTGCACGGGCTCGGCGAGTCGGATAAGGCCTGTCTGTCCTATGCCGAGCTCATCCAGGAGTTCCCCGGCGCGCCGGCCCACATCCAGCAGGCGGTCACCCGGGAGCGCGACCGGGCGCAGTGCGCCTGAGCCCGCCGAGCACCCGGCCCTCAGGGAGTCCTGCTTCGCCCGGCTGATCGCGCCGCTCGGGCCGTTCGAGCGGCCGCCGCACCTTGCGGTCGCGGTCTCGGGCGGGCCGGACAGCATGGCGTTGTGCCTGCTCGCCGACCGCTGGGCGCGGGCCCAGGGTGGTGCCGTCACGGCGCTCACGGTCGACCATGGCCTGCGCCCGGAATCGGCGGCGGAGGCGCAGCAGGTCCGAGCCTGGCTCGCGGCGCGCGGCATCGCTCACGAGATCCTGATCTGGCGAGGCGAGAAGCCTGCCACGGGTCTCCAGGCGGCCGCCCGCGCGGCCCGCTACGACCTGCTCGGGGCGTGGTGCCGGCAGGCGGGCGTGCTCCATCTCCTGCTCGCGCATCATCGAGACGATCAGGCAGAAACGGTGGCGCTGCGCCGCGCGCGCGGCAGCGGCCCGGACGGCCAGGCCGGCATGCCGGCGGTGCGCGAGCTGCCCGGCCTTCGCATCCTGCGCCCGCTCCTGGTGGTGCCGAAGGCACGGATCCTCGCGACGCTCGTGGCCCTGCGCCAGCCGTGGCTCGAGGACCCGAGCAACCGCGACCCCGCCTTCGCGCGCGCGCGCCTGCGCCTCGCGGGTGCACCGGAGAGTGAAGAGCTCGCGGATGCCGCCGCCCGATACGGCCGGCAGCGGGCCGAGCTCGACCGGCGCGTCGCCGCTTGGCTGGTGCACGCCGCCCGCATCGACCCCGCGGGCTTCCTCGTGCTCTCCCGCGCCCGGCTGCGGGACGCGGAGCCGGAGATCGCCCGGCGCGCCATGGAACAGGCACTGGGCGCGATCGGCGCCCGGCCGTATGGACCGCGCGCGGCCCGGCTGCAGAGACTCTTGGAGGCGCTGCGCGCCGACCAGCCGTGGCGTGGCCGGACGCTCGCCGGCTGCCGGATCACGGCCCGGGGCGATTGGATCCTGATCTGCCGCGAGCCCGGCTCGATCCGCGAGGTCCTGCCGCTGCGCCCGGGCGGCGGCGTGCTGCGGTGGGACGATCGGTTCGCCGTGGCGTACCGGGGCGGAGAGCCCGATCTCGTGCTGCGCGCGCTCGGCCAGGATGGCCTGAGCCAGCGCCGTCACCTGCGCCCGCTGGGGGCGGCGCGCGAGGTCCCGGCACCCGTGCGCCCGAGCCTGCCCGCCGTCTGGCGAGGCGACGAATTGCTGTTCGCGCCCCATCTCGCCCTTGTGGAACCGGCCTTCGCTGGCCACGTAGACGTGCGTGTGAGCTACCGCCCACGCCGCCCGCTCGCGGGTCCGAGATTCGCCGGCGTCGCCGTCGTTGCGGCGCCTGAACCCGGTTTGCTTGGGCCGGTTGACAGCCTATGTTAAGCGAAGCGAGATTAGCCTGCCCGGACGATACCCGGCAGCGAGGTCGAGAAGGCGCAGCGCGTGTGGCAAGTGAACTCGATGGCGCGACGAGGCATCTGACGTGAACAACTTCACGAAGAACTTGGCTCTTTGGGTCATTATCGGCCTGCTGCTGATTGCCCTGTTCAATCTGTTCCAAAACCCGTCGGGGCGCGGGCCGCAGACCAGCCTGGCCTTCTCCGATTTCCTCGCCGAGGTCGAGAGCGGGCGCGTGCGCGACGTGACCATCCAGGGCAACACCATCAGCGGCCACTTCTCCGACGGCCGTGCGTTCAGCACCTACGCGCCCGAGGACCCGAACCTGGTCAGCCGCCTGACCGAGCGCGGCGTGCGCATCACGGCGGCTCCGGTCGACGACAGCATGCCCTCGCTGCTCGGCGTCCTGGTCTCCTGGTTCCCGATGCTGCTCCTGATCGGCGTGTGGATCTTCTTCATGCGCCAGATGCAGTCCGGCGGCGGCAAGGCCATGGGCTTCGGCAAGTCGCGCGCGCGGCTGCTGACCGAGAAGCACGGGCGCGTGACCTTCAACGACGTCGCCGGCATCGACGAGGCCAAGGAGGAGCTGGAAGAGGTCGTCGAGTTCCT
>CAZXYL010000439.1:0-1754 GCA_964644915.1 uncultured Geminicoccaceae bacterium | reverse complement strand
AGGCGTTCGCGGGCGTTGATCTGGTACTCACGCCGACCACGCCCAGCGCCGCCTTCCGGCTGGGCGAGAAGATGGACGACCCGGTGCAGATGTATCTGAACGACGTGTTCACCGTCCCGGCCAACCTCGCGGGCCTGCCGGGGATCTCCGTGCCGGCGGGCCTCACGGGCGAGGGGCTGCCGCTTGGCCTGCAGCTGATCGGTCGGCCCTTCGACGAGGCGACCGTCCTGCGCGGGGCGGGCGTGCTCGAGACCGCGGCCGCGTTCGATGCGAGACCTTCCGGGCTGGCGGGGAGGGCATGACATGGTGGGGGTGGCGGTGGCCGAACGCAGCGCGGCGAGCGCTGGCCGCAACCTGATCCGGGGCGCCACGGGCGAATGGGAGGTCGTGGTCGGTCTGGAGGTGCACGCGCAGGTGGTCTCGCGCGCCAAGCTGTTCTCGGCCGCGTCCACCGCCTACGGCGCCGAGCCGAACAGCCAGGTCTCGCCGATCGATGCCGGCATGCCGGGCATGCTGCCCACGGTCAACCGCGTCTGCATCGAGCAGGCGGTGAGGACCGGCCTGGGTCTCGCGGCCGAGATCAACCGGCACTCGGTGTTCGAGCGCAAGAACTACTTCTACCCGGACCTGCCGAACGGCTATCAGATCTCGCAGTACGCGGCCCCGCTCGTCGGGCGCGGCACGCTCACGATCGATTTCCCCGACGGCGCCACCAAGGACGTCGGGATCACGCGCCTGCATGTGGAGATGGACGCCGGCAAGAGCCTGCACGATCAGCGCCCGGATGCGACCCTGGTCGATCTCAACCGCTCGGGCGTGGCGCTGATGGAGATCGTCTCGGAGCCGGACATCCGCTCGGCCGAGGAGGCGGTGCTGTACATGAGGAAGCTGCGCTCGATCCTGCGCTACCTCGGCACGTGCGATGGCAACATGGAGCAGGGCAACCTCAGGTGCGATGCCAATGTCTCGGTGCGCCGCCCGGGCGCGCCGTTCGGCACCCGCACCGAGGTCAAGAACCTGAACTCGATGCGCTTCGTCGGGCGCGCGATCGAGTACGAGGCGAGGCGCCAGATCGAGATCCTGGAGGCCGGTGGCGTCATCGAGCAGGAGACCCGTCTGTTCGATGCGAACAAGGGCGAGACGCGCTCGATGCGCACCAAGGAGGAGGCGCACGACTACCGCTACTTCCCCGACCCCGACCTTTTGCCGCTGGAGCTGGACGACGAGCTCATCGAGGAGCTTCGGGCCGGCCTGCCCGAGCTGCCGGACGGGAAGAAGGCGCGCTTCGTGGGCGACTACGGCCTCTCCCCGTATGATGCCGAGGTGCTGGTCGCCGAACGGGCGAGTGCCGACTACTTCGAGGAGGCGGTGCGCTCGGGCGAGCGGCGCGATCCCAAGGCGGTCGCGAACTGGGTGGTCTCGGAGCTGTTCGGCCAGCTCAACCGGGCCGGCCGCGACATCGAGCTCTCGCCGATCAGCCCGCAGAAGCTGGGCCGGCTCGTCGACCTGATCCAGGACGGCACGATCTCGGGCCGGATCGCCAAGGACGTCTTTGCCCAGATGTGGGAGACGGGCGAGGACCCGGCCGCGATCGTGGCGGCCAAGGGCCTGAAGCAGATCAGCGATACGGGTGCCATCGAGGCGATCGTGGACGAGCTGATCGCCGCCAACCCCGGCCAGGTCGAGAACTACAAGAAGAACCCCAAGGTGATCGGCTGGTTCGTCGGCCAGGTGATGAAAGCGACCGAGGGCCA
>CAZXYL010000438.1:0-2977 GCA_964644915.1 uncultured Geminicoccaceae bacterium | reverse complement strand
GCCCCAGAGCTTGGCAAAGAGCGCGCTCGCGTAGCCGCCCACGCCCATGATCACGACGTGGCCGAGCGACCACTCGCCGGTCAGCGTGAGCAGGCGATAGCTGGTCACCAGGAGGATGTTGATCAGCAGGAAGACCGCGATCTCTCTCTGGGAGAAGGAGAGCAGATGCGGCAGCACGAGCAGCCCCGCCCCGGCGAGCGCGAGGCCGAGCGGCCAGGCGAGGCGACTAGGCACGCTCGGGCTTCCCGAACAGCCCGTAGGGGCGCACGACCAAGACCAGCAGCATAAGCAGCAGGCCCACGATATCGGCGATCACGCCGTCCCAGAAGGTGGTCACGAAGGTGCTGACGAGCGCGTAGAGGATCGCCGCCACGATCGCGCCTTCGAGCGAGCCCATGCCACCCACGATGATGACGATGAAGGCGGTGATGATCACCGGGTGGCCCATGTAGGGATAGGTGCGCACCAGGGGTGCCGTGAGCGCGCCGGCGACGCCCGCGAGCGCCGCGCCGATGAACATCGCCATGCGCGCGGTCTGGTTCAGCGAGATGCCCTGCAGCGCCGCGGCTTCCGGGTCCTGCGCGCAGGCCCGGAGCGCCCAGCCGAATCGGCTGCGCTTGAGGAACAGCCACAGGCCGCCGAGCAGCACCACGGCGGCCCCGATCGTGATCAGGCGCTGCAGCGGGATCGCGACGCCCGCGAGGCCGAACAGCGGGATCGCGACCTGGCTGGGCGGCGGGATGTTCACCATGCGCACGCCGAACCCCGCAACGACCATGGCCTGCAGGATCAGCAGCATGCCGATGGAGACGATCAGCCCGCCGAGCGGGTTCTGGCGCATCGGCCGGAACAGCACCTGCTCCATGGCAATCCCGACCAGGCCCACGAAGATCAGGCCCGCCGCGACCGCGAGCGGAAACGGCAGCTGGTGGCCGGCGTAGACGTAGACCACCGTGTAGGCGCCGAGCATGTAGAGCTCGCCGTGCGCGAAGTTGATCACGCGCATGACGCCGAAGATCAGGACCAGGCCGACCGCCACCAGGGCCATGAAGCTGGCGGCGTAGACCGCGTTGACGCAGGTCTGGAGCAGGACCTCGAGCATCCGCTCAGATCGTGATTCTCGGACCCGACGGCCGCGCTCCTAGCCGCGCTGGTAGTGCATTTCGCCCATCGCCTCGAAATGCTTGATCGCGACGTCCTTGTTCTTGTCCCACCACTGCGGGATGCTGCGGAACTCCTTGATCCGCGCCTTGCCGTCCTCGATCACCACCACCGGCCAGTCGCCGACCAGGGCGTTGTCGATGCCGAACAGCTCCTCGCCCCACCACTCGGCGGTGCCGAAGGCGTGCTCGCCCGTGCCGCCCTCCTTCATCGCCGCGAGCACGGCCTCCGGCTCGACGCTGCCGGCGCGCTCGGCGGCCGCCCGCCACAGGTCCAGGATCGAGGCGTACTCCCAGGAGACCGCCCCCCATTGCCCGGGCCAGCGCTCGTTGTACTCGGCGTAGAACTCGTTGGCGTTCTTGAAGTTGATCCGCGGGTCGTTGAGCTCCGGGTCGTCGAAATCGGGGAACTGGAAGACGAACCCCTCCATGAACTCCTTGGACGTCCGGGCCACGATCTGCTCGTAGAAGTCGGCGGTGCACGAGATCATCTGGCCCTGGAACCCCTGCAGGAAAGCCTGCTCGCACAACGGGTGGACGAAGTCGGCATAGGCCGTGTCCAGGCAGACGATGTCGGGGCTGTGGCGCAGCATCGAGGTCATGACCGGCGCGAAGTCGGTGGTCGAGATGTCGAAGAACAGCGTGTCCAGGACGTCGATGCCGGCGGCCTCAAAGGCGGCGAGATAGGTCGCGACGGACGGGCGGCCCAGCGAGTCGTCCTGGGCGCAGATCACGGCAGTGCGGAGCTCCGGTCGCTGCTCGGCCAGCCAGTCGACGCCGGTGACGTTGTAGATCGGGTGCACCTCGCAGGGTGCGATCAGCGTCGTGGTCTCCGGCGAGAGATCGCTCGGCAGCAACGTCGAGACCAGCATGCCGGAGCGCTGGGCGAGCGGCTGGACCGCCGGCCAGGGATCGCCGCCCAGCATCATGATGAACTTGACCTCGTCCTCGAAGATCAGCTGGGTCGCGCCGGTGCGCGCCTTGTCGGGCGCGTACTCGTCGTCGTAGGAGACCAGCTCCACCAGGTGCGGCTCGCCGCCGACGTCGATCCCGCCGGCGGCGTTCACCTGCTCGGCCCAGATCTGGCAGCCGTAGAGTCCCGGCAGGCCCCAGGCCGCCACTTCCCCCGTCAGCGGGGCGAGGAACCCGATCTTGACCGTTTTCGCCTGGGCGAACGAGATCCTGGGCCGCATCGCGAGCCCGCCGGCTGCGACGCCGAGCGCGGTGGTGCCGAGGAACATCCGCCGGCTCAGTCCCTGACGACGAGGATAGAACATGGTCCCGTGCCTTCCCTGCTTACCGCTGTTCGGCGTCGCCATGCGCCCCAGCTTCTCGGGCGAAGCTTAGAGCGGCCCGACCGGGATGGCAACCGATCCCGACCACTTGCGGGCCAGTGGTTATCGATGGTTGCGAAGCGCGGCCTGAACGTCGCGTCCACCGGCGCGAGGGCCTTCATGAGCGTCGCCGGGCAAGGGAGCGCCAGGTCGGGCACCGGGAAGGCGCAGGCTGGCCCAGGACGGGCGGGCTTTGGTCCAGTTCATGTACGGATTGGTCCGCTACGGATTGTGCGCCGGGTCGAGTGCGGGTAGCATCGGGCCGCTGGGAGGCCGTGCCAGAAATGGGTCGAGGGAGAGCACGATGTTCGGAACCAAGACGTGGGGGCAGGAGGAGTTCTGGGGCCTGGGCTTCGAGTGGGATCCCCAGTGGCTGCTCAACGACGGGCAAAAGCGCATCCAGGCGGATCTGATCGAGCTCTGCCGGACGACGCTGCGCGAGAACGCGATCGAGAGCGACAGGAAGCTCCTGTTCCCGCGCCG
>CAZXYL010000437.1:0-2502 GCA_964644915.1 uncultured Geminicoccaceae bacterium | reverse complement strand
CGAAGGCGGCATTGTGGGCGATGATCAGGTTGGCGGGGGTCGCCAGCGTGGTCACGGCCTGCTCGTCGAGCTTCTGGCCGCGCAGTTGGTCATCAGTGATGCCAGTGAGCCGGACGATGGCCTCCGGCAGCGCGCTCAGCTGGTTGCCGGACAGGAGAAGGCTCTGGTGTGGATCGGCGTGGAATGTTGACCCCGTGAGCGGGGGATCGGCGCGCAAATTTGACCCCGTCCCTCAGGTGTCGTGAGACCGTCCGTCCTGCGTTGCGGGACGGGTGGGAGGGGGATGAAGGGCGTGGATACGATTGCGCGGGTGCGCCGCGAGCACTTCGTGCGCGGCAAGACGATCAACGAGATCGTGCGCGACCTGCACGTGTCGCGGAACACGGTGCGCAAGATCCTGCGGTCCGGGGCGACCGCGTTCGACTACGAGCGCACGGTCCAGCCGCAGCCGCGGTTGGGGCCCTGGCGCGCCGAGCTGGAAGGTCTGCTGTCGGCCAACGCGGCGCGCCCGAGCCGGGAACGGCTGACGCTGATGCGGATCTTTGAGGACCTGCGGGGGCTCGGCTACGCCGGCGGCGGAGCCTGTCCGCCGGCGCCGCCAGCGGCGACCGGGGGGACGCCGTGCGGCGGTATGCGGCGAGGTGGCGGCGGCGGGAGAACGCGGCGGCGGCGTCGGCCTTCGCGCCGCTGAGCTTCGCGCCCGGCGAGGCCTACCAGTTCGACTGGAGCCACGAGATCGTCCTGCTCGATGGCGTGACGACCATCGTGGAGGTGGCGCACGTCCGGCTCTGCCACAGCCGGATGCCGTTCGTGCGGGCGTATCCGCGCGAGAGCCAGGAGATGGTGAAGGGCGCCCACGACCGGGCGTTCGCCTTCTTCAAGGGCGCCTGCACGCGCGGGGTCTACGACACCATGAAGACCGCCGTGGATGCGGTCTTCGTTGGCAAGAGCTTGCCCTCGGGCCGCGACCCGAGGGAGCGCGCCTACAACCGCCGCTTCGGGCAGATGTGCGCGCACTACCTGGTCGAGCCGGTTGCGTGCACGCCGGGGGCGGGGTGGGAGAAGGGCCAGGTTGAGAACCAGGTCGGCGTCGCCCGGCAGCGGCTGTTCACGCCCAGGCTGCGGTTCAAGAGCTACGAGGAGCTCAACGCCTGGCTGCTCGATCGTTGCGTCGCCTGGGCCAAGGCGCAGCCCCATCCCGAGGTCCGCGACCGGACGATCTGGGAGATGTTCGAGGCCGAGCGGGCGAGCCTGGTGCCCTATGCTGGGCGGTTCGACGGCTTCCACGCGGTGCCCGCCACGGTCTCGAAGACCTGTCTCGTGCGATTCGACAACAACAAGTACTCGGTCTC
Organism: uncultured Geminicoccaceae bacterium; assembly: GCA_964644915.1. Taxonomy (GTDB): domain Bacteria; phylum Pseudomonadota; class Alphaproteobacteria; order Geminicoccales; family Geminicoccaceae; genus CAZXYL01. The sequence continues at coordinate 1,150 of CAZXYL010000437.1, read as the reverse complement.
GGCGAGCGCCGTCGGCCGCCCGGTCGAGATCCGAGCCTACGCCGAGCGGCTCGAGCTGCGCCAGGACGGCCGCATCGTCGGGGAGCACCGCCGTGTCTTCGGTCGCGGCCAGACCGTCTACGATCCCTGGCACTACGTGCCGGTGCTGGCGCGCAAGCCGGGCGCGCTCCGGAACGGGGCCCCGTTCAAGGACTGGGTGCTGCCGGCGTCGCTCGAGCGGGTGCGCCGCAAGCTGCGCGCCGCGCCCGGCGGCGACCGCCAGATGGTGGACATCCTGAGCGCCGTGCTGACCGATGGCTTGGCCGCGGTCGAGGCGGCATGCGCCGAGGCGCTCGGCGAGGGCGTCCACTCGGCCGATGTCATCCTCAACATCCTGGCGCGGCGCCGCGATCTCGGGCCACCGACGACGATCACCACCCCCGACGCGCTTCGGTTGCACTGCGAGCCGGCCGCCGACTGCGCCCGCTATGACCGCCTCAGGAGGGCCATCTGATGGAGCGATCCGAGATCCTCACCGCGATGGGCGGGCTCAAGCTGTTCGGCATGAAGGCGGCCTACGACGAGATCGTCGCCACGGCCGTGAAGCGCCAGCACGAGCCGCAGCGGATCATCGGCGACCTCCTGACCGCCGAGCTGAGCGAGAAGCAGGCCCGCTCGATGCGATATCAGCTCACGGTCGCCAAGCTGCCCTTTGCCAAGGAGATCGAGGAGTTCGTCTTCGCCGACACGCCGGTCAACCAGACCCTAGTGCGTGATCTGGCCGGCGGCGCCTTCCTCAGTCATCAGCGCAACCTGGTCCTGGTCGGCGGCACGGGCTCGGGCAAGACGCACCTGGCGGTCGGCATCTGCCGCGCCTGCATCCGCGGCGGCGCCCGTGGCCGCTTCTTCAACGTCGTCGACCTCGTCAACAAGCTCGATGCCGAGGCCCGCGCGGGTCGCCAGGGCCGCCTCGCCGACCATCTCAGTCGCCTCGACTTCGTGATCCTCGACGAGCTCGGCTATCTGCCCTTCGCCCAGACCGGCGGCCAGCTGCTGTTCCATCTGATCAGCCGGCTCTACGAGCAGACCTCGGTGATCGTCACCACCAACCTCGCCTTCGGCGAGTGGCCCTCCGTCTTCGGCGACGCCAAGATGACCACGGCGCTGCTCG
>CAZXYL010000436.1:0-8201 GCA_964644915.1 uncultured Geminicoccaceae bacterium | reverse complement strand
TCCCATGAACACGTCACTAATATGGGGCAAGGGGCGCCCGAAGGCAAGAGAAATTTAGTGATGAATAAGTAAACAACTGGTAAATTTTACAGTGGCTTCTGAAGGGATTTTCCCTCAAATTTTAGGGGTATTCTCACGGCGCAGCCCGGCTTTGCAGGCCAGCTGAGTGCCGCAATGCCATTACCCCGACCTGTCGGATCAGGTAGGGCATTTCGCATGTACGTCAAGGGCTTAGCAGTCACGGCCGGTCGCATCCGCTCACGATCGCGTGAGCGAATCGGGAGACGGAGGTCGGCCGCTTTTCATCATACATTCCGTGGGTTTGCGGTGGGCTTTCTGGATGAACTTTAATCACCGGCAGCAACTCACGGCCGGTTCAACCTGCCCGTTAGGCTTGGGACGACATGGGCACCCGCCACCCCCGGCGGGGGGGGTCAGTCGGTCGGACGTAGCGTGATCGCACCGGTCTCGATGATCCATTGAATGCCGGCGGTGATGACCAGCGCGATCAGCGTGGTGATCAGCATCTTCAGGCCGATGCGCGGCTTGGCCGGCGCGCTCGCGGTGTGGCCGGGCTCGACCCGATCGGGCGGGCGGGCGCCCCAGGGCAGCACCATGAACAGGACGAGCCACCAGACGACGACGAAGGTCACGACCGCCGAGAACCACTGCATGCTGGTCTCAGGCCTGCTCGAGCTCGATCAGCGTGCCGGAGAAGTCCTTCGGATGCAGGAACAGAACGGGCTTGTGGTGCGCACCGAGCTTGGGCTCGCCATCGCCCAGCACCCGGGCGCCCTGCTCGATCAGCCGATCGCGAGCGGCCCGGATATCCTCCACCTCGTAGCAGAGATGATGGATGCCGCCGCCCGGGTTGCGCTCGAGAAAGCCGGCAATAGGCGAGGCCTCGCCCAACGGGTGCAGGAGCTCGATCTTGGTGTTAGGCAGCTCGATGAAGACCGTCGTGACGCCGTGCTCCGGCTGGGCCACGGCGGCGGACACGCGGGCCCCCAGGAGCTCCCGATACTGGCCGGTGGCCGCCTCGAGATCGGGGACGGCGATGGCGACGTGGTTGAGCCGGCCGATCATCAGGCCGCCCCGGCCTCGTCGGCTAGGCCCGATATCGTCTCCTGGGAGAGCCGGGTGATCTGGACCTCGATGATGGGGCGCTTGTCGCGTATCAGCCGGAAGGCGCGGCGCACGGCCGCGCGCACGGTCTCGCGGATGCGCTCATCGTCAAGGGCGGCGGCATCCTCGAGCGCCTCGATCGCATCCTCGATATCCGCGATCACCGTCTCCTTGTGGCCGGGCACCCGATCGAGATCCACCGCGCCGAACGCAGAGAGGTTGGGCGCCGCGAGCAGACTGCCGTAGCTGTCGAGCACGAGGCCAACCAGCACCGTGCCGTGCGCCATGAGGCGTCGGCGGGTGCGGAACAGCTCGTCGCCCGCGGCGATCAGCGCGTCGTTCTCGAGCACCAGGCGCCCGGTCGGCACGGCATCGATGATCTCGGCGGGCGCGGGTGCCAGACGCACGAGATCGCCGTTCCTGACCTCGAGCGGCTCGGGCACCGCCAGGCGCCGGGCGAGCGCCAGGTGCTCGTGCAGGTGCCGCGCCTCGCCGTGCACCGGAATCGCGATCCGCGGCCTGATCCAGCGATACATCTGCTCGACCTCCTCGCGGCAGGGATGGCCCGAGACGTGGATGAAATGGTCCTGCTCGGTGATCACCTCCACCCCACGGGCCACCAGGCTGTTGTGCAGGTTGTAGAGGTGGCGCTCGTTGCCCGGGATGATCTTGGACGAGAAGATCACCGCGTCCCCGGGCTCGAGGCGCAGCGCCGGGTGCTGGCCCGCGGCGATGCGGGTCAGCGCCGCTCTGGGCTCCGCCTGGCAGCCCGTGACCAGCCACAGCACTTTGTCGCGCGGCAGCGTCCTTGCCGTCCGGTCGTCCAGCAGATCGGGCAGATCGGCCATATAGCCGGTCTCGCGCGCGGCCTCGAGCATACGGTGTATCGAGCGCCCGATCGGGCAGACCTCCCGGCCGACCGCTGCCGCCACGCGGATCGCGGACTGCAGGCGGGCGATGTGGGAGGCGAAGGTGGTGACCACCACGCGGTTGGGCAGCCCGCGCACCAGCTCCATCAGGCTGTCCTGCACCTCCGCTTCCGATCCCGAGGTGCCGGGCTCCAGGATGTTGGTGGAATCGGCGATCATGGCGAGGACGCCCTCCTCGCCCAAGGCCTCGAACTCGCCCACCGCGGTGAGCGGCCCGAGCAGAGGTGCGGGGTCCAGCTTCCAGTCGCCGGTGTGCAGGATCGGCCCGAAGGGCGTGCGCAGGACCAGCGCGTGCGCCTCGGGAATCGAGTGGGTGACGTGCACCAGCTGGCAGTCGAACGGCCCGACCGTAAAGCGCTCGCCCGGCTCGACGACGTGGATCGGCACACCCTTGAGCCCGGCGTCCTCGAGCTTGCGGCGCAGGACCGCGGCGGTGAAGCGGGTGCACCAGATCGGGCAGTTGAGCCGGCGCCAGAGATAGGGGACGGCACCGAGATGATCCTCGTGCGCGTGGGTCAGCACGAGGCCGCTGAGATGCTCGCTTCGGGCGGCGATGAACTCGGGGTCGGGCAGCACGATCTCGACGCCGGGCAGACTGTCGTCGGCGAAGCTGATGCCGAAGTCGACCATCAGCCACTTGCCGTCGAGCCCGTAGAGATTGACGTTGAGGCCGATCTCCCCTGCCCCGCCCAGTGGCACGAACACCAGCTTCTGCTCTTCCATTCCCAGCGCGCCTTCAGTTGGTCGCCATCGGCCGGTCGGCGTAGAACAGCTCGACCAGCCCCGCCATCGTCAGATCGCGGTCCACCTGCTCGATCACATCGGTGGCGCCTGCGAACAGGCCGGCGAGCCCGCCGGTCGCGATCACCTTCATGGGCGCGCCGAACTCGGCCTTGATCCGCGCCACCACGCCCTCGATCAGGCTGACATAGCCCCAGTACACGCCGGACTGCATGGCGGTCACCGTCGAGCCGCCGATCACCTGCGGCGGGCGCTCGACCGCGACCCGCGGCAGCTTGGCGGCCGCCCGGTGCAGCGCCTCGAGCGAGAGGTTGATGCCGGTCGCGATCACGCCGCCGCAGTAGCGGCCGTCCTGGTCGACCACATCGAACGTGGTCGCGGTGCCGAAGTCGACGATGATCAGCGGGCCGCCGTAGCGGGCGTGCGCCGCGACCGCGTTGACCAGCCGATCGGCGCCGACCTCGCGAGGGTTCTCGATCGCGACGGGGATGGTCACCGCCAGATCCTCGGTCACCACCCGCGCCTCGCAGTCGAAGAACTCGCGACACATGCTTCGGATCGGGGGCAGGGCCTGCGGCACCACCGATGAGATCACCGCCGCCTGCACGTCGTGATGGCTGAAGCCTTTGAGTGACATCAGCTGGATCAGCGCGGCGGCGTACTCGTCCGAGGTGCGCTCGCGCACGGTCGAGACGCGCCACTGCGCGAGCGCGGTGCGCTCCCGATAGACGGCGAAGACGGTGTTGGTGTTGCCGACGTCGATCGCGAGCAAGAGAGATCGAGCCATGGCTCAGCGGCTCCCAAAGAGCACGTCGCCCGCGGCGAGCTCGCGCCGCCGGCCGTCGGCGCCCTCGAGGAGGAGGGCACCGGTCGAGGTAAGATCGAGGAACCGGCCGCGAAGTTCCTCGCGCTCCAGCCGCAGCCGGATCTCCTGGCCCAGACCGTGGCATCTGGCCCGCCAGGCATGGCGTACTTCCGCGAAGCCGGAGCAACGCCAACGGGCGAGCCAAGCGTCGAGGGCCTGAACGTAGGCCTCGAGGACGACCAGGGGCGCCGGCGCGAAGCCTTCGCGCTCGAGCGCCGTCGCCGGATAGGGCAGATCGTCGGGGCAGCTCACCAGATTGACGCCCGAGCCGATCACGACCCACAAGCCCGCGGGGCCGGGCGTGTGACCGCTCTCCAGGAGAATGCCCGCGGTCTTGGCGCCGCGCACGAGGACATCGTTCGGCCATTTGAGGGCGAGCTCGAGGCCTGGCGGGCCCAGCCGCTCGAGCGCCTCGGTGAGCGCCAGGCTGGCGACGAGAGAGAGTTGCGCGGTCTCGGCCAGGCTGCAGTCCGGCCGCAGCAGCACCGACGCGTAGAGGTTGCCCGGCGGCGAGGACCAGCTGCGACCGTGCCGGCCGCGGCCCTTGGTCTGCTCGCGCCCGACCACCACCTGCCCCGAGGCGGCACCGATTTCGGCCAGCCGCTTGGCCTCGTCGTTGGTGCTGCCGACACGATCAAAGAGGTGAAGGACGTAGCCGTCCGGCAGGCGGGGTGCGCTCACGAGACCAGGGCGACGGCCGCGAGCTCGGCCTGACGGAGCAGCGGGCCAGGATAGAGGGCGAAGAGCGCGTTGAAGGCCGCCGTGGCGCCGATGATGATCGCGAATTCGCGTCCGATCGGGCGGTCGAACGCCTCCCGCGCTTCGTCGAAGTACATGACCTTCACGATGCGGATGTAATAGTAGGCGCCCACGACGCTGGTCAGCACGCCGATGACCGCGAGCGCGATCAGTCCGGCCTCGATCGCGGCCAGGAACACGTACAGCTTGCCGAAGAAGCCGGCGAGCGGCGGGATGCCGGCGAGCGAGAACATGAAGATGGCGAGCGCGGCCGCGAGCAACGGCTGATGACGGGCGAGGCCGGCGAGGTCGTCGATGCTCTCGAGCGATTGGCCGTGCCGGCGCATCACCAGCACGCAGCCGAAGGCGCCCACGACCATGGTGAGGTAGATCGCCATGTAGATCAGCACGCTGTGCACGCCCTGGGCCGTGCCGGCGGCGAAGCCGACCAGCGCGTAGCCGATATTGCCGATGCTGGAGTACGCGAGCAGCCGCTTGATGTTGACCTGGCCGATGGCCGCGAACGCGCCGAGCAGCATCGAGGCGACCGATATGAAGACGATGATCTGCTGCCATTGCGCGGCCCACTCGCCGAACGGCTCGTAGAAGACGCGCAGCGTGAGCCCGACCGCGGCGATCTTGGGCGCCGCCGCGATGAAGGCGGTCACGGGCGTCGGCGCGCCCTCGTAGACGTCGGGCGTCCACATGTGGAAGGGCACGGCCGCGAGCTTGAAGGCGAGGCCCGCGGCCACGAAGACGAGGCCGATCAGGGCGCCGGTGCTGACGGTGGCCTCGGTGCCCGGCGCCACGGCGAAGGTCTGAGCCAAGCCCTCGAACGAGAGCGTGCCGGTGAAGCCGTAGACCAGCGAGCAGCCGTAGAGGAGCAGCCCCGACGCGAGCGCGCCGAGCACGAAGTACTTGAGGCCGGCCTCGGTCGAGCGGGTCTGGTCGCGATGGATGGCCGCGAGCACGTAGAGCGGCAGGCTCTGCAGCTCGAGGGCCAGATAGAGCGCCAGCAGGCTGTTCGCCGAGACCATCATCAGCATGCCGAGCGTCGAGAACAGCGCCAGGATCGGGAACTCGAAGCGGCTGATCCTCTGCGCCTGCAGGTAGTCCGGCGCCATCACCAGGCAGAGCGCCGCGCCCAGGAGGATCAGGACCTTCATGAAGATGGCGAACTGGTCGTTGACGAAGTGCCCGCCGAAAGTGAGCACCCGTACGCTCTCGCCGGCGACGAGCAGGAAGATCCCGACCACCAGGGCCATGATCGAGAGCGTGCTCACCAGGCGGGTGCCATCGGCCGGATCGGTGCGGAAGACGCCGACCATGAGCAGTGCCATGGCGCCGCAGGCGAGGAAGATCTCGGTCACGGCCGGGGCCAGATCGAACACGGGCGCTCTCTCCTGCTGCCTTGTCCGGCTCAGCGCGCCGCCAGCTCGCCCGCCGGCACGCCGGCCTCGATCAGCAGCCGGTCGACGGAGGCGGCCATGGGCTCGAGGAACAGGTTCGGGTAGATGCCCATGAGCAGGACCAGGATGGCGAGCGGCGCAAAGGCCGCGATCTCGTGCGGGCGCAGATCCCGAATCGTCTTGAGGTGCTCCTGGACCAGCGCGCCGAAGATGACGCGGCGGTAGAGCCAGAGCATGTAGGCGGCGCCCAGGATCATGCCGGTGGCCGCCAGCGCCGCGACCCAGGCGTCGATCTGAAACACGCCGATGATGACCAGGATCTCGCCGACGAAGCCCGACGTGCCGGGCAGGCCGACCGAGGCCAGCATGAACAGCATGAAGACCGTGGCGTAGAGCGGCATGCGCTCGGCGAGGCCGCCGTAGCTCGAGATCTCGCGGCTGTGGATGCGGTCGTAGACGACGCCCACGCACATAAAGAGCGCGCCCGAGACGAGGCCGTGGCTCAGCATCTGGATGATGCTGCCCTGAATGCCCAAGGGATTGAGGGTGAAGATGCCGATCGTGACGATGCCCATGTGCGCGACCGACGAGTAGGCGATCAGCTTCTTCATGTCGGTCTGCATCAGCGCCACGAGCGAGGTGTAGATGATCGCGATGATCGAGAGCGCGTAGATCAGGGGCGTGAAGAACACCGAGGCCTCGGGCAGCATCGGCAGCGAGAAGCGCAGGAAGCCGTAGCCGCCGAGCTTCAGCAGGATGCCGGCCAGCACCACCGAGCCCGCGGTCGGCGCCTCGACGTGCGCGTCCGGCAGCCAGGTGTGGAACGGCCACATCGGCACCTTGATCGCGAACGACGCGAACATGGCGAGCCAGAGCCACCGCTGCAGACCGGGGTCGAGGTTCGCATCGGTGATCAGGGTCGGGATGTCGGTGGTCCCGGTCTGGAGGTAGATGACCAGCAGCGCGACCAGGAACAGGACCGAGCCCGCGAGCGTGTAGAGGAAGAACTTGAAGGCCGAATAGACCCGCCGTGGCCCGCCCCAGATCCCGATGATGAGGAACATCGGGATCAGGATGCCTTCGAAGAAGAGGTAGAACAGCACGAGGTCGAGGGCGCAGAACACCCCGACCATGAAGGTCTCCATGACCAGGAAGGCGACCATGTACTCCTTGACCCGGACCTGGATCGATTCCCAGGAGATGACGATGCAGACCAGGGTGGTGAGCGTGCTGAGCAGGACGAAGAACAGGGAGATGCCGTCCACGCCGACGTGGTAGGTGACCGGCAGGCCCGGCAGCCAGTCGGCGCGCTCGACCAGCTGGAAGTCGGCGCGTTGCGGATCGAAGCTGCCCCAGACCAGGAGCGAGAGGACGAAGGTGATGACGGCGGTCCAAAGCGCCACGCTGCGGGCGTTTTGCGCCACCACCTCCGGCTCGCCGCGGATCAGGAGGATGAAGCCAGCACCCACCAGCGGCAGGAAGATGACCAGGGAGAGGAGCGGCCAGTCGCTCATCGGTTCCGCTGCCTCACAGGATCAACAGGTACCAGGTCACGAGCGCCGCGACCCCGATCAGCATGGCGAAGGCGTAGTGGTAGAGGTAGCCGGTCTGGAGCCGCACGGCCTGGCGCGCGGTATCGAGAACGGCGGCTGCGACCCCGTCCGGCCCCCAGGCATCGATCGTCCGCACGTCGCCGACCTGCCAGAGGGCGTAACCGAGACGCTTGGCCGGCCGCACGAACAGGAGATCGTACAGCTCGTCGAAGTACCACTTGTTGAGCAGGAAGGTGTAGACGGGCGAAAGCGCACCCGCCACGCGCCCCGGCAGGCTCGGGTCGCGGATGTAGAACAGGTACGCGAGGCCGATGCCGATCAGGGCCATGATCACCGGCAGGAGCGCCACCCACAGCGGCACGTGGTGCGCCGCCTCGATGGTGTTGTTCTCGGGCAGGACGAAGATCGCGCCGTCCCAGAACGCGTGATCGGGCTCGACCATGGCAAGGCCCGCCATGCCGGCGAACACCGCGCCGAGCGCGAGCAGGATGAGCGGCACGGTCATGACCGGCGGCGATTCGTGCACGTGCGCCACGACGTCGGCCGGTGCCCGCGGCTCGCCGTGGAAGGTCATGAACAGCAGGCGCCAGGAGTAGAAGGCGGTCATCAGGGCGGCCGCGATGCCGAGCCAGAAGGCGTAGCCGGAGAACGGCGTGTGCGCGGCGTAGGCGGCCTCGAGGATCAGGTCCTTGGAGTAGTAGCCGGCGAAGATCGGGATGCCGGCGAGCGCCAGCGAGCCGATCCACATCACGGCATAGGTGATCGGAATGCGGTTCCAGAGCCCGCCCATGCGGCGCATGTCCTGCTCGTCCGACATGGCGTGGATGACCGAGCCCGCGCC
>CAZXYL010000435.1:0-3004 GCA_964644915.1 uncultured Geminicoccaceae bacterium | reverse complement strand
ACCCTCTTCTTCGCGGCGTCGCTGACCCCGAGTCTCGTCCCGCGCACGCCGCTCATGCAGGGCATACTTTCCGGCTGCGCCTTGGCCGCCGGCTACGGCATCGGCGTCGGCGCCCGCTGGCTCTGGACCTACCTCGAGCTGCCGCTGCTCTGGCCGAAAGCCGAGCGGGCGATCCAGATCGCAGCCGCGGTGATCTGCGGCGCGACGGCGCTCCTGTTCCTGTGGCGCGCCGCCGAATGGCAGAACTCGATCCGCGTGCTGATGCAGCTGGAGCCGGTGGAGGGCGCCCAGCCGCTGCAGGTCGCGCTCGTGGCGCTCGCGGTCTTCGCTGGCCTGATCGTGATCGCGCGGCTGTTCCAGTGGACGGTCCACTGGGTCTCCGGCAAGGTCCACCGGGTCACCCCGCGCCGTTTGGCCCGGGTGCTCGGCTTCGCCATCGCCGTCCTGCTGTTCTGGTCGGTCGCGAACGGGCTGCTGTTCAGGGCGGGCCTGCGGATCGCGGACGCCTCCTTCCAGCAGCTCGACGCCCTGATGGAAAGCGGCGTCGAGAGGCCGTCCGATCCCATGAAGACGGGCAGCGCGAACTCGCTGATCGGCTGGGAGGAGCTGGGACGAACCGGCCGCCAGTTCGTGTCCTCGGGGCCGAGCGCCGCGGAGCTGAACGCGTTCTCCGGCGAGGACGCGATCGAGCCGATCCGGGTCTACGTGGGCCTGAACTCGGCCGAGACGGTCGAGTCGCGGGCCCGGCTGGCGCTCGAGGAGCTCAAGCGCGTCGACGCCTTCGACCGCTCGGTCCTGATCCTGGTGACGCCGACCGGCACCGGCTGGATCGATCCGGCTGCGCTCGACACCGTCGAATATTTGCACCGGGGCGACGTAGCGAGCGTGGCGGTGCAGTACTCCTATCTGGCCAGCTGGCTCGCCCTCCTGGTCGAGCCGGGCTACGGCGCCGAGACGGCGCGCGCGCTGTTCCAGGAGGTCTACGGCTACTGGACCGAGCTGCCCGAGGACGCCCGCCCGCGGCTCTACCTGCACGGGCTCAGCCTCGGCTCGCTGAACTCCGATCTCTCGGCCGATCTGTTCGACGTGATCGGCGACCCCTTCCAGGGCGCGCTCTGGAGCGGCCCGCCGTTTCCGAGCGAGACGTGGCGCGCCGCCACCGACGGCCGGCATCCGGACTCGCCCGAATGGCTGCCGCGCTTTCGCGACGGCTCGATCATCCGGTTCACCAACCAGACCGACCGGCTGGACATCCCGGGCGCGGAGTGGGGGCCGGTGCGCATCGTGTTCCTGCAGTACGCGAGCGATCCTGTCACCTTCTTCCGCCCGCAGATCCTCTACCAGCGCCCGGACTGGCTGGAGGAGCCGCGCGGCCTCGACGTCTCGCCCCACCTGCGCTGGTATCCCGTGGTCACCTTCCTGCAGCTGGTCGCCGACATTCCCGCCGCCACCGACGCGCCGGCGGGCTACGGCCACGTGTTCGCGCCCGAGCACTACATCGACGCCTGGCGCGCGGTCACCGACCCACCACGCTGGAGCGATGCGGAGATCGAGCGCCTGAAAGCGCATTTCCAGCGGCAGGCCTCGGGAGAAGGCCCGCCGGGTCCGATGCCGGTCAACGCTGGCGGTCCGGCTGAGTTCGCGAGCCCGAAGAAGCCCGGCCCGCCAAGGATCGCCGCTGGGTAACCGGAGTATCGGGTTCACGTTTTCGTGATTGACAAATCCAGAGTTGCGCGCCTTAAATACGCACGGCTGTACTATGAAGCGCGTTGCCGGTCGTGCCGGCCGCGAACATTGGATCGTTTAGTTGCAACCTGCATTTGCAGGTCACCTTGATGTTGTGTCGACTGCGAGGGAGCGCCGCTGCAGCTGACAGCCGCGAAGGTGCATTGACCTCCCGAATGGATTGAGGAATTCGCCATGATCGCACGCCCCGGAACGGCTTGGCCGGTTCCCCTGCCGCGCCACCCTCGATTTTTTGCCACCGCCATCATTGCTGCGCTGTCCGTCCCGATCGTGGGATCGGCGCCGGCGGCAGAAGTGGCGAGCTCGAGGGCTTCCGCCATCGAACAGCCGACCAGCCAGCGCTTCATGCCGGCGGAAATATTGGTGAAGTTCGGCCCTACAGTCAGCGAAGCAGAGATTGCAGATCTGAACGCAACTCACGGCACATCGATTCTCAATCACATACAGGAGATCGATGTCTATGTGCTGGCAATTCCGCCCGAGGCGACCGTCGAGGAGATGATCGATCTCTACGATCGCGACCCGAGAGTGCAGTACGCCGAGCCGAACTATGTCGGTCGGGGCGGGGACTTTGTGCCGGACGACAGCGCTTTCGGCCAGCAGTGGCACCTCAACAACACGGGCCAGACCGGGGGCTCGACCGACGCGGACATCGATGCCGTGGAAGGATGGCAGCTCACGCGCGGCAGCAGCGCGATCACCGTGGCCGTGCTCGATACCGGCATCGACAGTGATCACCCCGAGTTTCAAGGCCGCCTGCTTCCGGGCTTCGACTTCGTCAACGAGGATGATGATCCGGAAGCCGACCATCCGCACGGGGTCTCGGTGTCCGGCATACTGGCCGCGAACAGCAACAACGGTTTTGCGGTCGCAGGCGTGGACCATAACGTCACGATACTGCCGGTGAAGGTGCTCGATCAGAACAATGCCGGTACCATCGAGGATCTGATCCAAGGGCTGATCTTTGCGGCCAATCAGGGCGCCGACGTGATCAATATGAGCCTGATCAATTACGCGGTGACGGCAGCGCTTACCGACGCGCTGCAGTTTGCCAGGGACGCCGGCTCGATCCTGATCGCCTGTGCCGGAAACGGCGGCATCGGAGATGCCGACGTCTCAGGCCCGGGCGTTTCGCCGCTCACGGTTGCGGTCGGCGCCACCGATCATGACGACGCGCGCGCCTCCTTCTCGGGGACCGGAGCCGCGCTGGACGTCGTCGCTCCCGGGGTCGACCTGCCGACGGCGGTCTGGGACAGCA
>CAZXYL010000434.1:0-1843 GCA_964644915.1 uncultured Geminicoccaceae bacterium | reverse complement strand
GAACCAGGGCGTCTTCATCAGGCGCTCGTCGACCGCCGCCGTCTCTGCCGTCCTCGTGGCCACCTTGCGCCTCCCCCGCCGAAGTCCCGATCCGAAGCGCAAAGGCCCGCCCCGCGGGGCGGACCTCGCGGATCGGCCGGGCCTGACTAACGGATGCCCTTCTGGCTCAGCTCGATCACCTGCTCCGCGTTCTCCTGGGTGACGAAGCCCGGCCCGGTCATCACCGTGCCGGCCGGCATCAGCCCGTAGTCATGGCGGAGCTTCAGGAGCACGATCGGCAGATAGCCCTGCAGGTACTGCTGCTGGTCGATCGCGAACAGCATCTTGCCCTCGGCCAGCGCCTGCAGCACGCCGGGCGACAGATCGAACGTGCCGAACTTGACCTGGTCGAGCACGCCCGCCGTCTCCAACCCCTGCATCGCCGGCTCGCCCGCCGACGGGCCCAGCGTGAGCACGCCCTCGAGGTCCGGGTTCTGCATCACATAGGCCTGGACGGCGTTTTGGATCTCGGTCGGGTCCATGGTCACGGCGAGGACGTCGACGTCGCCGCCCAGACCCGCGGCGAAGCCCTCGCAGCGCAGATCGAGCGCGACGTTGCCGACCTCCTGGTTGATGCACACCGCCTTGGTCACGCCGGCCGCAGCCATCTCCTTGCCGCCGCCCTCGCCGGCCTCGAACTCGGTCTGGCCGACGTGCACCGCCACCCCCAGCTGCTCGCGCACGTCCGAGCCCGAGTTCATCGAGATCACCGGGATGCCGGCCGCGACCGCGTTGCTGATCGAGGCGCCGAGCGCATCGGCATCCGGGATCGAGACCACGAGGCCGTCCGGCGCCGAGGCCACGGCGGCATCGATCAGCTGCGACATCTGCACCATGTCGAAGGTGGTCGGCGCCCGGTACTCGACCGTGACGCCGAGATCGGCGGCCGCCTGGTCGACCCCGTTCTTGACCACCGACCAGAACGGGTCCGCCGCCTGGCCGTGGCTGACCACGACGAAGCGCATGTCGTCCTGAGCGAGCGCCGATGTGGCGCGGCCGAGCCCGGCGGCGACCAGAGCGGCCGTGGCGAGATGGGTTTTCACGCCCCGTACTCCCCTGCTTGGTTGGTTGCTGCGCAAGAGGCACAACGCGCCCTGCGCCTTGTCCTGAGTGGTACGGGAACGGCGGGCGCGCGTCAATGCGGGCATCTTCTCTGGCCGGATGCGGCGCGCAAGTCGGCGGGTTCCGGCTGGAAGGCCGGCCCGCTGGAAACCTGTTGTCGAGGTTCCACAAAACCCGGGTAGGCGGGAGGACCGCCGACTTGTGTGGCTTGCCCCCGCTGGCGCGGGCTCGTGGCAGCCGCTACTTTTTCCTCCCGCAACCCTCAATATAGCGCGGACCCGCCATGGCAACAATCACAATCGGGCTGATCGGCACCGGTTTCATGGGCAAGTGCCACGCCCTCGCCTTCCGCGCCGCACCCGCCGCCTTCCCCGGCCTCCCGACCCCCCGGCTCGAGCTCCTGGCCGACCTCGACCCCGCGCACACCGAGAGCGCCGCGAGCGCCTGGGGCTTCGCCCGCTGGACCACCGACTGGCAGGAGCTCGTGGCCGATTCCGCGGTCGATCTGGTCGCGATCACCACCCCCAACTGGCTGCACCGGGAGATGGCAGAGGCCGCCATCGCCGCCGGCAGGCACGTCTACTGCGAGAAGCCGCTGGCGCTCGACGCCGCGGGCGCCCGCGCCATGACCGAGGCGGCCGAGGCCGCGGGCGTGCGCACCCTGGTCGGCTACAACTACCTGCGCGCCCCGGCGCTGCGCTTCGCCAAGGATCTGATCGACGCGGGCGAGATCGGCGAGGTC
>CAZXYL010000433.1:0-7092 GCA_964644915.1 uncultured Geminicoccaceae bacterium | reverse complement strand
CACGGTGTTCGCGGCCGTGCCCACGGTCTATCGCCAGATCCTCAAGTACGGCGATCCCGGCTCTCTGCGCCATGCACCGCTTCGGCACGGGCTCACCGCCGGCGAGGCGCTGCCGCCGGAAATCATGTCGGCATGGCGCGCTGCGACCGGCAAGCCGCTCTACGAGGCGCTCGGCATGAGCGAGATCTCGACCTACGTCAGCTCCGGCCCGCTCGCGCCGCCGCGCCCGGGGAGTGCCGGGCGGGCGCAGCCGGGGCGCCGCGTCGCGATCCTGCCGCCCGACGGCGGCATCCTCCCCTTGCCGCCGGGCGAGATGGGTCTGCTCGCGGTGCATCGCGCCGATCCCGGGCTCATGCTCGGCTACTGGCGAGATCCCGCGGGCACGGCGGACGTCATGCGCGGCCACTGGTTCACCGGCGGCGACCTCGCCACGGTCGATCGCGACGGCTACGTCTGGTACCAGGGCCGCCAGGACGATCTCCTGAACTTCCAGGGGTTTCGCGTCTCAGCCCTCGAGGTCGAGCGGGTCATGGCCGAGCACGTGGCGATCGCCGAGGTCGCCGTGGGCGAGAGCCGGCGCGCGGACGGCGTGGCGCTCATGACCGCCTACGTGGTGCCCGCAGGGCCCGAGCCGGATGGCGATGCCGTGCTCGCCTGGACCGCCGAGCGCCTCGCCGCCTACAAGTGCCCGAAGCTGATCCGCTTCGTCGCCGACCTGCCGCGCACGCCGAACGGCAAGGTGATCCGGGCCCGGCTCGAGGAGGCGGCGCGCGCCGGCGCCGGCCCGGGATAGCCGCGCTCGCCCGCGATCCGCGGGCGATCATGCTTTGTTAAGCCCTCCTCGCCTAGGCTCGCCCTCTACAGGGCAAGCCGGATCGTATGAGCACACCCGCCCGCGTCGCGGTCTTGGAGCGCTCGAGTCAGCCACTCGAGGTCGTCTGCGCGCGCCTGCGCAGCTGGGGGTGCGCGGTCGACGCGACCAGCCAGCCGCGCGAGCTGCTCGCGGCCCTGATCGAGGTCGAGGTCGACATCGTCCTGGTCGATGCCGGGGTCGTGAACTGCATGAGCGTGGTCGGTCAGCTCAAGGGCGACACGAGGACCCGCAGCGTGCCCGTGGTCGCGGCCACGGCGCAGGATGCCGGCGTGGTCGCGGCCAACGCCCTGGCGCTGGGCGCCGACGACGTGCTCGTCCTGCCGGTGGACGACGCCGAGCTCTATGCCCGGGTGCGCGCGCTCGCCCGCCTGGCCGCCATGGAGGCCGAGCGGAGGCGACGCGAGGCGGTGCTCGCCGAGTTCGGCGTCACGGGGCGGCCGGAGACGCCGGGCGTCCCGGCGATCGACCGCCTGGGCATCCTCCTGATCGGCCCCGCCGGCCCCGAGCAGATTCAGGTCAGCACGGCGCTCGGCAGCGCGGCGACCGTGGCCTACGCCGAGACCCCCGAGCGCGCCCTGGAGCGCCTGCGCCGACAGGATCTCGACGTTGCGGTGGTCACCGCGATGCGCTCTGCGCAGGAGCTGCAGCAGCTGTGCGCCGCGATCCGTACCGATGCCGCCCTGTTCGACATGCCCCTGATGCTGATCGGCCGCGCCGACAGCATGCCCGACCGCGCCCTGCCCTTCGAATGGGGCGTCTCCGACGTGCTGCTGCACCCGTTCCACCCCGAGATCCTGCGCCTGCGCGTCCAGAGCTGGGTGCGGCAGCAGCGGCTCAGGCGACGCCTGCGCGGGGTGCTGACACCGGGCGCCCTGCCGGCGACCGCGGACCGGCTGACCCAGCTCTACACCCACGGCTTCGTCCACGCCTACCTCGAGCACCAGATGGCGCACGCCTGGCGCAGCCAGATTCCGCTCGCGGTGGTCGGCCTGGGGGTCGCGGGCATGCGCCAGATCAATCGGGAGTGCGGCTATGCGGTGGGGGACCGGGTGCTGGCGCAGCTCGGCGCCATCGTCGCGCGCTCCTCGCGCGCCGAGGACCTGCCCGCACGCGTCGGTGGTGACCGCTTCTGCATCGTCATGAGCGGGGCCGACACGGGCGACGCCCTGCTGGTCGGGGAGCGTATCGCCGCCGTGGTCGCCGCGACCCCGGTGCCGCTGGACCGCAGCCGCAGCCTGCGCATCGAGCTGTGCGCCGGCGTCGCCGAGCTGGCGCCCGACGACGATGCCGAGACGCTGGTCGCGCGCGCGATCGAGCAGCTGCAGCCCTGCGGCCTGCGCCAGGCCTCCTGACCCGGCGAGCCGCGCGGGCCGCCGCCCTCAGGCCATATACTGGCCGCCGTTCGCGGTCAGGGTCGAGCCGGTCATGAAGCCCGCCTCCTCGGCCGCGAGGAACACCACGCAGCGCGCGATCTCGTCCGGCTCGCCGAGCCGCCCGACCGGGATCTGCGGCAGGATCTTGGACTTCAGCACGTCCTCGGGCACGGCCCTGACCATCTCGGTGCCGATGTAGCCCGGCGCCACCGCGTTCACGGTAATGCCCTTGGCGGCATTCTCCTGCGCCACGGACTTGGTGAAGCCGATCAGGCCGGCCTTGGCGGCGGCGTAGTTGGACTGCCCGAACTGCCCCTTTTGGCCGTTGACCGAGCTGATGTTGACGATCCGCCCGTAGTTCCGCTCGCGCATGCCCTCGATCACGCCGCGCGTCATGTTGAAGAGGGAATCCAGATTGGTCGCGATCACCGCACGCCACTGCTCGGGTTTCATCCGGTGCAGGGTGGTATCGCGCGTGATGCCGGCGTTGTTGACCAGGACGTCGATCGGCCCGAGATCGGTCTCGACCTGCTTGATGCCGGCCGTGCAGGCCTCGAAATCCGAGACGTCCCACTTGTAGACCGCGATCCCGGTCCGCTCCTTGAAGGCGTTCGCGGCCTCGTCGTTGCCGCCGTAGTTCGCGGCCACGCTGAAGCCCGCCTCCTTCAGCCCGACCGAGATCGCCTCGCCGATGCCCCGCGTGCCGCCGGTGACCAGAGCAACCCTCGCCATGATGTTCCCCTCCCTGACCGTTCCGGCGCCGCCCGCCGCGCGCGATCGGGCGCCGCCTGCCGATCGCTTTGGTTTACCCCCGACCACGCCCTTTGACCACCGGGATCGCGGCCCGGGCGGAAGGGCCGGCGCAGGCCCGATGGCCCCATGCTGAAACAGTGCGCTTGTAAGGGGGGGAGCGGCCCGCCCGAGTGCGCGGCGAGGACAATCAGTTCCAGGCGGGGGTGATCTCCGCCGGCAGGGCGAAGGTGACCTCGTCGTCCACCATGATGACGACCTCGAAACCCCTGCGGTGCGCGGCGACCAGGCGTTCGAAGCCTTGCTCGGTCAGGACTGCCGCCCGGCCCTCGTCGACCGTGTAGTCGAGCCCTTCCTCGAGAATGAAGAGCTCGCTCTTGGCGACGCGGGCGTCTTCGTCGGGCAGTCTCACCCTCTCGCTCAGCTCGCGCAGGAACTCGTCGGGCTCGACGTAGAATGGATTCTGCCGGAGCGCGCCGCCGACAATCACCAGTGGATGCGTGCGCAGAATGTCCATGACGACGGAGCTGCGAAACTTCGTAACGTCGTAGGAGCAGACCGTCGCCATCTCGTGCTTGGGGACCACCTTGTTGAGCCCGACCTCGTATTCGACCAGCTCCCGCACGTCCAAGGACTCTTCTGCCGCCCACTGCATGTCCGCCCACAGTCGGGTGACACCGGTGCCCCGCCCTTCCCCGGCGATCGCGATCTCCTCGAACAGTGTGATCATATCATGCCGATCGAAGCGGCCTGTTCGCAGATAGGTGTCCTGCCACTCGCGCAGTTCGAGCTGGCCGCGGTCCAGAGCTCTCCTCACTGGCATGCCGGCCTCGGTCAGCCGGCGCACATGCTCGGGGCGGCGGGCGGGGTTGAGAATCTCGAACACCTTGTCCCCCATCTCGACCCCCTCCTTCAGGAAGGGGATGCTGATCTTGTACTCCTCCTCCGGTCGCTGGAAGAAGGCACAGACATGGCAGCGTGTCTCGATGAGCGTTTGAGCCAGTTGCATGGTTGCCTCTCCTCCGCAAAGCACATACCCATCCAAGACTACGCCGGCCGCGCCGGCAGTCGCCCTGACGGGCGTCAGTTCCGCCGGTCCGGAACCAGCTGGGCCCCGCTGCCCTAGAGCGCGTTGGGCGCACCGTTCGGCCCGTCTGCCGCGCCTGTTCTCGCCGTGCAGAACACGCATGCAGAGGAACCTGGATCGGGACGAGCTCGCCTCGCCCGCCCTCCTGTATCCCAAGCTTTTGACCGTCGCGTGCGCGCGATCGCCTCGCCGACGCCCCGTTCCGGCGCCGCCCCGGGCGCCGCCTGCCGATCGTTCTGGTTTACCGCTGAACCGCCCCTTGACCACCGGGGATCGCACTGGCGCGAACCGGCCCAGCACCCCGACCAGCGCTGGCGACAGCGTGCAACGCGCCTCAGCCGGCGGCGTCGAGCAGCCGGCAGACCTGCGCGGTGAAAGCACGCGTGCCGAGCGGCCCCCCGAGGTCGGCGGTGCGCGTCGACGGTGCCGCCAGGGCCCGGTCGGTCGCGTGCTCGATCGCCGCTGCCGCCTCGCGGAGCGCTGGCTGGCCGCGCTTCTCGCCCAGCCAGTCCAGCATCATCGCGGCCGAGAGGATCAGCGAGGTGGGGTTGGCCTGGTCCTGGCCCGCGATGTCGGGGGCCGAGCCGTGCTGAGCCTGCGCCGCGACCAGATCCGTGCCGGCGTTGATCGAGCCCGCGAGGCCGAGGCTGCCCGAGAGCTCCGAGGCGAGGTCGGAGAGGATGTCGCCGTAGAAGTTGGTCGCGACGATGACGTCGAAGCGCGCGGCGTCGCGCACCAGCCACGCGGCCATGGCATCGACGATGATCTCGTCCAGCTCGACGTCCGGGAAGCGCTCGGCGACCTTGCGCACCTCGGCCAGGAACAGGCCGTCGGTGAGGATGAAGGCGTTGGCCTTGTGCACCGCGGTGATCTTGCGCCGGCGCTTGCGGGCGAGCTCGAACGCGACCTCCGCGATGCGGCGGCAGGCGGGCGCGGTGATCTTGCGTAGCGAGAGCGCCACCTCCGCAGTTGGCATGAGCTCACCGGACCCGGCGACCATGTTGCGGTCGGGATAGAACCCCTCGGTGCTCTCGCGCACGATCACGAGGTCCATGTCCGTGCCCCGGTGCGGCACGCCTTCGCGCGTGCGCGCCGGGCGGATGTTGGCGAACAGATCGAGCCGGACGCGCACGGCTGCGGAGATGTTCACGCCGCCCCGGTCCCGCGGCGGGTAGTCCAGGTGCGAGATCGGGCCGAGAAGAATCCCGTCCGCCTGCCGGGCGCGCTCGAGCGTGCCGTCGGGCAGCGTGGTCCCGGTCCGCTCGAGCGCGGAGAACCCGATCTCCCGCTGCTCGAACGCAAGCTCGAGACCGAAGCGCCGATCTGCGACCTCCAGGACGGCGAGCGTCGCCTCGGTGATCTCGGGGCCGATGCCGTCGCCCGGCAAGACGAGAATCTCGATCACGGTCCTCCCTCCCGGCTCAGCGCGTGATGCCCGCCAAGAACAGCACCAGATCGGCCGGCCACGATCAAGGGCGCGCTGCGCCGCGGATCAGGCCGAGAGGGAAAAGCGGCACACCCGGGTGCGGGGTCAAAGGCGCGGGTGAGCAGGGGGACGCGGGAACGCAGAGGGACGGGTCGGCGCCGACGACGCTCCCGCAATCGTTCAGAGGACGCCGAACAGAAGCAAGAGAATGACGATCCCGGCAGGGACGCCCAGCAGCCAGAGAAGCAATCCAGGAAACATCTCGATCCTCCTTCGCAATCACGGCACTGGCTGGGCAAACGTGCTGGGGATGGCGTAGTTCCCGCCGCCCGCATCGCCTCGAGGCTGGCAAGCGGAGACGAGATGTCTCGCCGACGTGCCGGGTGCGCCGGCGCGTCGCTCGCCCAGGCTTGCGGATGCAGGAGGGCCGACGCATAAGCACGGCCGAGAGTCCAGCGGGGGGTGGTTCACATGCGCTCGATCGATCCGCAGACGCTACGTGGCAACTGGTCGTACCCGACCTCGATCCGCTTCGGGCCCGGGCGCATCGCGGAGCTGCCGGAGGCGTGTCGGGTGCTCGGCATCGAGAAGCCGCTCCTGGTCACCGACCCGATGCTGGCGCAGCACGCGATCGGGCATCGGGTGCTCGAGCTCGCGCGCGGCGCCGGGCTCGGCGTCGGGGTGTTCGCGGACGTGCGGCCGAACCCGACCGGGGCGAACGTCGAGGCGGGGGTCGAGGCGTATCGGGCCGGGGGCCACGACGGCGTGATCGCCATGGGCGGCGGCAGCGGGCTGGACGCGGCGAAGGCCGTAGCGCTGATGGTCGGCCAGGCGCGACCGATCTGGGATTTCGAGGATCGCGGCGACAACTGGCAGAGGGTGAAGCCCGATGGCATCGCACCCATCGTCGCCATCCCGACCACCGCCGGTACCGGCTCGGAGGTCGGCCGCGCCTCGGTGATCACGCGCGAGGACACGCACGAGAAGCTGATCGTCTTCCACCCGAGAATGCTGCCGGGACAGGTGATCGCCGACCCGGAGCTGACGCTGGGCCTGCCGCCCCGCCTCACCGCCTGGACCGGCATGGACGCGCTCTCGCACAGCCTCGAGGCGCTGTGCGCGCCGGGCTTCCATCCGCTCGCCGACGGCATTGCGACCGAGGGTATCCGTCTGGTCCACCTCTGGCTCGAGCGCGCGGTCGCCGACGGGCAGGACCTGGCGGCGCGCGCGCACATGCTGGCGGCGGCGAGCATGGGCGCCATCGCCTTCCAGAAAGGTCTCGGGGCGATGCACGCGCTCGCCCACCCGATCGGCGGTCTGCTCGACGCGCATCACGGCCTCACCATCGCGGTGGTCATGCCTTATGTCCTCGCGCGCAACCGCGAGGCCGTCGAGGGGCGCTTGGCGCAGCTCGCACGCACGCTCGGGCTTACGCATCCCAGCTTCGATGCCGTCCTCGACCGGGTGCTGGCTTTGCGTCGCAAGCTCGAGATTCCGAACGATGCGTCTGCGCTCGGCGTGCGCGAGGAGCACATCGCGCAGCTCGCGCCACGCGCGGCGAACGATCCGAGCGCCGGCGGCA
>CAZXYL010000432.1:0-4695 GCA_964644915.1 uncultured Geminicoccaceae bacterium | reverse complement strand
GGGCGCGCGAGCGCATGCGGAAAGGTTGGGATCTCGGCGGGCTCAAGTTCAATCGCGACGAGCTCTATGACCGTTGAGCGCTATACGCTCGATACCAATCTCCTCATTTACGCGGTCGATCGCACTGCAGGAGCGAAGCATCGCTTGGCGGCCGAGATCGTCGACCGGTCGGTCGAGCGTCCATGCATTCTGACGCTGCAGGCGCTCGCGGAGTTTGTCTACGCAGTGACGCGCAAGAATCTTGTGCCGACGAGGCAAGCGGTTGCCCACGCACGCGATTGGCTCGAGGTGTTTCCGATCGCGCTCGCCAGCGTGGGTGCGCTCGATGCCGCTTACTCGGCCGTCGAGGCGCACAAGCTCAGCTTGTTCGACGCCCTCCTCCTCGCGACGGCGCGTGCCGCCGGCTGCACCGTCGTCCTGAGCGAGGACATGCACGACGGCAGCACGTTCGGAAGCATCGCCGTGCGCAATCCGCTGGTCGAAGGCGGCATGCCGGACGATCTGAGGGCGCTCGTGGGCCTGACCTGAAGGATCCCGCTCAACCGGCGCACCCGGGTGTGCCGCCGGGCGGGTGGCGCTCGCGCGGCTTTGACATCTCGTGTATCCGGAGAACCTGTCGCACGCGCGCCACCCTGGCGCGAGATTGTCCGGTCAGCCGTGGAATACCGGCCGGACCCGGTGCGTTTGGGAGGGCATGGCACCGATCCCCGGCCGCGCCGGCGCACCTCGGCGTCGCGCGATCCGGAGGCAAAGAAGGGACAGGATGATCCGGGACTTCCTCGCCTACGACGGCGACGGCCTCATCGAATGTGACCTGTGCATCGCCGGCGGCGGCGCCGCCGGCATCACCATCGCCCGAGAGTTCCTGAACACGCCGCTTCGGGTCGTTGTGCTGGAGAGCGGCGGGCTGGAGTTCGAGCCGGACACCCAGGAGCTGGCGGCCGGCCGCAACGTCGGGCGGGGCTACTACGATCTCGACGTGGCGCGGCTGCGCTACCTCGGCGGCTCGACCAACCACTGGGGCGGCATGTGCTCGCGCCTCGACCCGCTCGATTTCGAGCCGCGGGCCTGGGTCCCGTACAGCGGCTGGCCGATCTCGTTCCTCGATCTCGACCCCTATTACCAGCGGGCGCACGAGGTCATCGATCTGGGCGCCTACGAGTACGATCCGGCGACCCTCGTGCCCGAGGACGTCGCCTACCTGCCGGTGGCCGGCGAGGTGCTGCGCCCGAAGATGTGGCGCTACAGCATGCCGCCGACCAACTTCAACGAGAAGTACCGGGACGAGCTGCAGCGGGCCGGCAACATCGAGGTCTGGCTGCACGCCAATCTCGCCGAGATCGAGGCGGAGCCGAACGGGCGCGCGGTGTCGGGCTACCGGGCCGCGAGCCTGGACGGCAAGTCCGCCCGGGTGCGCGCCGGCGCCTACGTCCTGGCGCTGGGCGGACTGGAGAACCCGCGCCTGCTCCTCAACTCCGACCGGGTGGTGCGGCCGGGCCTCGGCAACGAGCGCGATCTGGTCGGGCGCTTCTTCATGGAGCACATCGGCGCCGTGGCCGGCAGCGCGCTGGTCACGGGCGGGGACTGGCACCGCGCCTACGTCGAGTTCCTGCGCGCGGGCCAGCAGCTGCGCTGCGCACTGGCCGCCAGCCCGCGGCAGCAGGCCGAGCACGAGGTCCTCAATACCATGGCCATGCTCGGCGAGGTCTCGCTGGTCCGCTGGCAGTCGCAAGGCTACGGCTCGCTCTACAACATCAAGGAGGCGGTCAAGAACGGCCGGCTTCCCGACGATCTGGCCGGGCACGTGTGGAACATCATCACCGATCTGCCCGGCGTGGTGCAGGGTATGGCCGAGAAGGTCGACCCCACGGTCTACATCACCATCGAGGGCGAGCAGGCGCCCGACCCGGACAGCCGGGTGAAGCTGGGCGACGAGCGGGACACGCTGGGCCTGCGGCGGATCGAGCTCGACTGGCGGTTGAGCGCGCTCGACAAGCGCACGATCCGCGTCCTGACCGAGCTCATCGCCGCGGAGATCGGGCGGCTCGGCGTCGGGCGCGTGCGCCTGGACGAATGGCTGACCATGGACGACGACAGCTGGCCCGAGACCCTGGTCGGTGCCTATCACCACATGGGCACGACGCGCATGGCGGGCGATCCGGCCCAGGGAGTGGTCGACGCCGACTGCAAGGTATTCGGTCTCGACAACCTCTACGTCGCCGGCAGCAGCGTCTTCGCGACCGGCGGCTGCGCCAATCCGACCCTGACGCTGGTGGCCCTGGCGCTTCGCCTCGCCGACCACCTCAAGCAGGACGAGCACAGCCTGCGTCAGGGCGCATTACGGACCGCACCGATCTAGCGCGAGCGGAAAAAAAGGCTCCGGCCACGAGGGCCGAAGCCAGTCTTGCCAGGGAGATCCGGGAGAGCGGAGTTGCCCCGAGGGGTACCCGCTCTGCTACGAGGCAGCATCAGGTTAGATCAGCCGTTCAACGGTCCCTTGTGAGCCAGTTCACAAAGCTACATTTTTTTTAGTCTTTTTTTATCGCCGCGTGAGCTGGCGGCCGTGGCGGCGCGCCTCGACCAGATCGAGCCAGCGCGTGCCGACGGCGCGGCAGAACGCCATCGCACCCTGCAGGTGCTCCGCGAGCTGGCGCTCGAAGCGGGCAAAGAACTCCGGGTCCTGCGTAGCGATGTGATCGCGGCGCACCCGCACCCAGCTCCGGGCGATATCGGCGTTCACCTCGAGATGGCACTGGAAGCCGTAAGTAGCCGGTCCGACGCGGAAAATCTGGTTGCGGCACTCGTCGCCCGTGGCCAGGAGGAGAGCATCGTCGGGCAGATCCAGATTGTCCTCGTGCCACTCCATGATCCAGGCGTTGGGGCCCAGGCCCTCGAGCAAAGGGTCGATCCGCCCGGCCTCGGTGAGCGTGATCGGCGTGAAGCCGAACTCGAGCCAGCCCTGGGGATAGACGCGCCGCCCGAACGCGCGCGCGACCAGCTGCGCGCCGAGGCACACCCCGAGCACCGGCTTCTTTGCGCCGTGGAAGCCGCGGATCAGATCGAGCAGCGCCGGCAGGTGCGGGTAGTTCACATCGTCGGTCGCCGCCATCGCGCCGCCCAGGACGATCACGCCGTCGAAGCGCCGATGGTCCGGGGGCAGCCCCTGCCGCTCGTGCGGCGCGTCCGATGAGTAGCCCTCATGCGGCAGGACGCTCGTGTAGGTGCCGCCGCGCTCGATGATGCACTCGCCCAACACGCCCGCGGGCGCCAGCCAGTCGTGCATCACGACCAGGATGTGCAAGGACTGCCCGTGCCGCATACCACCTCCGATCGATCCTCCGCCCCGGTACGCCTGGCGAGACCCCCTGGCGGGTTCGCCGGCCCCGAAGTACGCACCTCGCATGCAGAAAGCCCTGGCTGCCCGGGGCGCTTCGATGCTAACCTCATCTTAATGCTGAATGAGAAGTAAAACCGAGTCGGAGGGAGCATGTCGCCGAGCGGTTGCAGCCTGCAACGGGTCTTCGGCGTTGTCGCGGCTGCGTTTCTCGCCGGCTGTTCATCCATCACGCAACCCGCTCTCGAGACTCTCCATCAGACGACCGTTCTGGTCGAGCACACCAAGGGCCACGGCACGGGCGCCATCATCGGGCCGGATGCGGTCCTGACCGCGTTCCATGTGGTCGAGGAGGAGCCGCTCGAGGTCACCTTCTTCCAGGGACAGGCGCAGCGGGGCTGGATCCGCTGGCGCGATCCGGTGCGCGACCTCGCCGTGATCAAGGTCCAGGTGCCGGACGGCTACCCGACGCCCGAAATCTACTGCGGCGACCTGCGCGCCGGGCAGCACCTGATGCTGGTCGGGCATCCGACTCACTCGCGCTGGGTGGCCGTGGGCGGCTACCTGCCGGCGGCCGATCCGTTCGAGGGGGATCTCGTGGCGCTCGGCTTCCCGATCGGGCTCGGCACCTCGGGCGGGCCGGTGTTCGACGGCGATGGGCGGATCGTCGGCGTGGCACTCGCGATCCTCGCCGAGCGAAGCTCGGCCACCGCCAACTTCGGCGACTTCAAGGACACCGGCATCGGCCTGATGCTACCGGCCAAGATCTTCTGCGGCGACCTCCGCCCGGACTAATCCGAGCGGTTTCCTCAGGGCTCCTCGCTCATCGCCGGCTCGGAGGTGATGCGCAGGCGACTATTGGTGGCTTTGGCGAAGCGCTCGAGGGTGCGGGTCGAGGGCTTGACGCGGCCACTTTCCAGGCGGGCGACGACCGCCTGTGTCGTGCCCATCCGGCGGGCGAGCTCGACTTGAGTCAGCCCGGCCCGGGCCCGTGCCTCGATCAGCGCCGAGGCGAGCGCGAACTCCTCCTCCAGGGCATCGTACGCCGCGACATACTCGGGATCCCTGCGCCATTCGGCGAAGACCTCGCCCACCGGAATCGACCTGCCCATCAGATGACCTCCTTCGCCCGCTGGAGCGCCAGACGGATCTCCCGGCGCTCGACCTCGATCGTCCTCGCTCGCGAGGCGCGGTACCGCCGAGGCGCCCGACCGTTCTGCGCGGTCTCCTAAAGCCCTAAGCTGCAGATTTTTAACGACTTCTCGGGTCGTTTGGCTGTGCCGCGCCGCCACCAAGTGGTTCTGTCACCCGGACGGAACCGCCGTCAGCCTCGCCGCTACGCAACTTGGCGAACTTACCAC
>CAZXYL010000431.1:0-1835 GCA_964644915.1 uncultured Geminicoccaceae bacterium | reverse complement strand
GCCGACCACCGGGGTCATGGCCGCCGTCACCACCGCGGCGACGAGGAGCCCGCGGCTGACCCCGCCCGCCACCAGGGCGAACATCAGCTCGCCCGGCCGCAGCGGCGGCATCAGAAGATCGACGATGTTGCCCTGGATCTTGGAGATCAGGATCGAGGACGAGGTGTTGGCGAACGCGTTCTGGATGATCGCCATCATCACCAGGCCCGGCGCCAGGAACTCGAGGAAGGGCACGTCGCCGATCATGCGCCCGGCGCGGCCCAGCGCGAGGGAGAAGATGGCGAGGAAGATCATGGTCGTGACCACGGGCGCCACGAGCGTCTGCCCCGGCACCTTGAGGAAGCGCCGCACCTCCTTCTGGTAGAGCGTCCAGAGCCCGATCAGGTTGAGATCGAACGGCGTGCCGAAGGTGGACGTCGGCAGCGCCCCCGACGCGCTCCGTTCCCCCTCGTCCTCCTCGACCGTGCGGCTCACCCGCGCCAAGATCCGTGCCCTCGTCCCTCTCGCCCGCCGATCATATGGTGCGGCCTGCGCGGGTGCCACCCCCGCCCTCAGAAGTCGTACTTCCACTTGAGACCGACGCCGGTATCGGCGGCCCCGCCGGTCTCCGCCTCGAGCGCCAGACCAGGCAGGACCTCGATCTCCACCCGGGCCCTGCCGGTACCTTCGGCGACGCCGCGCTCGACCTCCAGATAGACGTCGTCGCCCAGATACCTGCCGGCACGTACCACGCCGTCGCCGTCCTCGGCGGCGGTGATGTCGAGCACGTCGAGACCGACCAAGCCGCGGATCTCGGCGAAGACGTCGAGGCCCGTTCCGGTGCGCAGCCGGTTCACGGCGGCGGCGAGCCTGACCGCGTCGGCCGGTCCGAGCTCGCCGAGCGGCCGGTTGAACAGCAGGCGGGCCAGGACCTCGTCCTGCGGCAGGGGCGGCTCACTGTCGATCGTGATGCCGGGCGCGGTCGCCGGCCCTTCGAGGCGGACGATCGCCGTGATCTCCCGCGCCGTGGCGACCGCTTCGAGGTAGATGAACGGCACCGGCGGGGTCTCACCCGTGAACTCGATCCGGCCCTCGCGCAGGACGAAGCGGCGGTCGATGAAATCGAAATGCCCACGGCGGATGGTGAGCGCGTCCACGAGCACCGGCTCCTCCATCGTGCCCCTGACCGTGAGCTGGCCTCCCCACTCGGAATCGAGCCCGCGCCCCCGCACGAACACCTGGCCGGGGATCTCGACCACGACGTCGAGGCGCATCTGGAACGGCGCGTCGACCCCGTTCATCGGGCCGCCGATGCCGTCGCCGGCCGCGCCCGCAGGCCCGCCCACCTCCTCGACGTCCAGGACGGCGATCGTCGGCCCCGGGGTCTCGGCGATCGAGACCTCCGCGCGCTGGACCTGGACCCTGCCCGTGATCTCCGCGCCGGCCAGATCGCCCTCCAGCGCAATGTCGCCTCGCAGCGTGGCGTCGATGTCCTCGCGCCGCACCAGGCGCGCGTCGCGCATCCGCAGCTGCAGCTCGTAGGGATAGTTCGCCGCGGCATCGATGCTGAGCAGACCTTCGCCCGTGAGCCGCCCCTGGCCGCCGTCGGTGGCCGAGAGCTCGCGGATCACGATCTGCTGACGGCTGGCATCGGCGCGCAAGGTGATCTGGCGGAGCACGGTGCCGGTGGTGCCGTTCTCGTACAGCCCGTTGTCGACCGCGATGGTCCCGTTCACGCCCGGCTCCGCCACGGTCCCCGCGAGCGTGAGGTCGATCGCCAGGTCGCCCCGCAGACGCTGATCGTCGAGCCCGATCAGATCGTCGATGCGGGCGAGATCCATCCGCGCCGCGAACTC
>CAZXYL010000430.1:0-3873 GCA_964644915.1 uncultured Geminicoccaceae bacterium | reverse complement strand
CTGCTCGACCGCCTGCCCGTCGTACTGGTGGAACAGCGACCGCTTTCTCGGGCCGGCGGCGCTGATCCAGGCGTATCGGTGGATCGCGGACTCGCGCGACGAGAACCTGGGCGAGCGCCTCGACCTGCTCGAGGACCCGTTTCGCCTGTACCGCTGCCACACCATCATGAACTGCGCCAACACCTGCCCCAAGGGTCTGAACCCGGCCAAGGCGATCGCCGAGATCAAGAAACTAATGGTTGAACGGAGGCCCTAATCTTTCTACCCGAAACAATCTTGCACAGGCTGTGGAAAAAAGCTACAAGTAGAGGTCTAGAGATAAGCCGGAAACACGGCACGCTCTTAGAGCATCACTCTCGTCAGGGGCCTCTGGCCCCTTTTCTTTTGTCGCGACTTCGCACTTTACTTAAAGTTGGCTGGCTAAGCCATAGCGAGGTCGTCCCTACCACCATCATCGCTGCTCAACCGCCAAGCGAGGCGACGGCCGTCGTCCGACCGCCGCCGCTTCCTCGGTCGCCCGCGCGGCGCTAGGATGCCCCGGACGTTCCAACCCTCCCTGCAACCGGGGTCAGACCGTGAACCTGCACCGCATGCTTCGCCACCGGGCGGAAAGCCGCGAGCCCATCCGGGTCGGGCTGATCGGAAGCGGCAAGTTCGGCACCATGTTTCTCGCGCAGGCGCGCCTCACCCCGGGCCTGCACGTGCAGGCGGTGGCCGACCTGCGGCCCGACAATGCCCGCGCGTCGATGAGCAGCGCCGGCTGGCCCTCGGAGCAGCTCGCCGCCCGCGACTTCGACGACGCCCGAAAGAGCGGCCGCACCTGCCTCACCGACGATGCCATGGCGCTGATCGCAGCACCCGGGCTCGACGTCGTGGTCGAGGCGACCGGCGATCCCCGGGCCGGCGTGCGGCACGCGCTGGCTGCGATCGAGCAGGGCCGGCATCTGGTGATGGTGAACGTCGAGGCGGACGTGCTCGTGGGCCCGCTCCTGGCTGCCCGCGCGCGCCGGGCGGGCCTCGTCTACAGCATGGCCTACGGCGACCAGCCGGCGCTCATCTGCGAGCTCGTGGACTGGGCGCGCACCTGCGGCTTCCCCGTGGTCTGCGCCGGCAAGGGCACCCGCTACATGCCCCATTTCCATCAATCGACGCCCGCGACCGTCTGGCAGCACTACGGCATCACCGACGCTCAGGCGCGCGCCGCCGGCATGAACCCCAAGATGTTCAACAGCTTCCTCGACGGCACCAAGTCCGCGATCGAGATGGCGGCGGTGGCCAATGCCACGGGGCTCGAGCCGCAGGCGAAGGGCCTGGGCTTCCCGCCGTGCGGCACCGACGATCTGGCCTTCGCCCTGCGGCCGCAGGCGAGCGGCGGGCAGCTCGAGCACGCGGGCACGGTCGAGGTGGTGAGCGACCTGGAGCGCGACGGCCGGCCGGTGCAGCGCGACCTGCGCTGGGGCGTGTACGTCACGTTTGCGGGCCCCACCGACTACGCCAGGGCCTGCTTCGCCCAGTACGGCGTGCGGACGGACCCGTCGGGCGAGTTCGCGGCGCTCTACCGACCGGTGCACATGATCGGCCTCGAGCTCGGCGTGAGCATCGCCTCGGCGGCGCTGCGCCGGGAGCCGACCGGGATGGCCGAGGCCTTCCGCGGCGATGTCGTCGCGACCGCCAAGCGCGACCTCCTCGCGGGCGAGATGCTGGACGGCGAGGGCGGCGAGACGGTCTATGGCCGGCTCATGCCGGCCCCGAGGTCGCTCGCCGAGGACGGGCTGCCGATCGGGCTCGCCCACGGCGTCCGGCTCGAGCGACCGGTCGCCGCGGGCGAGTCGCTGCGGCTCGCGGACGTCGCCATCGACCCGGCGGACGAGGTGCTCGAGCTCCGCCGCGAGATGATCGCCGCCCTCGCCGGCGCGTAGTCCGCCTCGCCCTGGCCGCGCCGTTTACCATCGCCGGCAGGCGTTAACCTTTTCTTAGGACTTGGCGCTCAAGGTCGACTCTCGAAGGGGAGCCGACGATGACCCGGAGCACCGAGAACGCCCTGTTCTGCGAGCGAACCCGCGACTGGGCCGAGGAAGGCGAGGAGCGCTGGCCCGTGCTGTATTCGGCGCTGCTTGCGCTCGGCGCCTCGGCCGTGCTGTGGGCGCTGATCATCGCGGGCCTGCGCTGGCTGGCGGCCTGAGGTCGGCCGCACGCGAGCGTTGAGCGCGTGCGCGGTTCTCCGCTACGACCACTAGGTCCCGTCCCCGTTCACCCCCGGCGGCTCGCGCCGGCGGCGGGCGGGCTTCAGCCGAGGCAGCGGGCGACCGCGTCGAGCAGCTCGTCGTCGGTATAGGGCTTGCGCACGACGGCGCAGGCGAAGTCCTGCACGCCTTCGGCCTTGATGACGGACTCTGGAAAGCCGGTCGTGATCAGGATCTCGATCTGGTCGCGGCGCGCGAGTTGCGTCGCGGCGTCGATGCCGTCGACGTCGACCTCCAGCATCATGTCGACGATGGCCAGATCCGGCCGATCCCGGTCGGCGATCTCCAGTGCTTCGAGGCTGCGCCTCGCCACGCCCACCAAAATGTAGCCAGCTCCTTCGAGCAGAACGCGCAGCCGTTCCGCCTCCAGAAAGTCGTCCTGCACGAGTAAGATCTTGTGTCCCATGGCATGAGCGTCCGCTGTCTCGTTGTTGGTTTGCGCTCGCTTCTGGTCTGATCTGCCTCCGCCGACGGCGCCTCCCCCGCAGGCGCCGGAACAATAGGTCGGTGCGACCGTTCCCGGACCAGCGCGCCTTCCAGCATAGACTCTGCTCGAACGACCGAAAGGGGAGAGGGATGAGCGCAACTGGCCTGGAAGTGTTCGACAAGACCCTGCAGGAGACGAACATCTGGCTCAAGGAACTGATGGACGAGCTCGGGCCAGACCGGCAGCGGGCGTATCACGCGCTCCGCGCCGTGCTCCACGCCTTGCGCGATCGGCTCACGGTCGACCACGCCGCGCACCTGAGCGCGCAGCTGCCGATGCTGGTCCGCGGTATCTACTTCGAGGGCTGGCATCCGGCGCACAAGCCGAACCTCGAGCGCTCGCGCGACGAGTTCCTCGAGCACATTCAGCGCAACATGCACGGCGTCGAGCCGATGAACCCGGAGGCCGCCGCCCGCGCCGTGTTCGGCGTGATCGAGCGGCACGTCGCCGGCGGCGAGGTCCGCCACATCAAGGAGAGCCTGCCGAAGCCCCTCCAGGCTCTCTGGCCTTCGTGAGCGAGGCCGTCCGCCACTGCTCGAGCCGGGCGCGCATGCGGCGGACGTGCGAGCCCGGCCAGCCGGGCGGGATCCGACACGGCACCGCTCAGGCCGGCCCGGCCTCCTCGCCGATCACCTCGGCGACCTTGTGCAGGTCGTTGACGAACTCCCTGATCGCCGCCTTGCGGCTCTGGTCGTCCTCGATGCGCAGGAGCGAGGAGGGGTGCACGGTGGCCGTCACGTAGGGGGCGAGCGGCGACTGCACGAAGCGGCCGCGCTCCTGCGTGACCCGGAAGGTCGCGCCGATCAGCGCCTGCGCCGCCGTGGCGCCGAGGCAGACCACCACCTTCGGCTTCAAGACCGCGATCTCCGCGTCGAGCCAGGGCCGGCAGGCGCGGATCTCCATCGAGCTGGGCTTGGAGTGGATGCGCCGCTTGCCGCGCGGCACCCACTTGAAGTGCTTGACCACGTTGGTGACGTAGGCGCGCGAGCGGTCGATCCCGGCCTTCTCCAGTGCCCAGTCCAGGAGCTGGCCCGCAGGCCCGACGAACGGGCGGCCCTGGATGTCCTCCGAATCGCCGGGCTGCTCGCCCACCAGCACCACCCGCGCGCCCTCCTCACCCTCACCGAAAACGGTCTGCGTGCC
>CAZXYL010000429.1:0-4294 GCA_964644915.1 uncultured Geminicoccaceae bacterium | reverse complement strand
GTCGGCAGGGCGCGCAGCGTGAGGCCCGGCAGGCGGGCAAGGGGCACGGGTGCCTCGATCGGGAAGCCGCGTCTGTGCGCGATCGCGCCGATCATAGCCATCAGCGCGCCGGCCATGATCAGGCCCGGCACCACGCCACCGAGGAACAGGTAGCCCACCGAGGTGTCCGAGACCAGCGCGTAGAGGACCATCGGGATCGAGGGCGGGATGATCGGGCCGATGGTGGCCGACGCGGCCGTGATCGCGGCAGCGAAGCCCGGGCTGTAGCGGTTCTCCTTGCGCATCATGTCGATCAGCACCCGCCCGATGCCCGCGGCATCCGCGATCGCGCTGCCGCTCATGCCGGAGAAGATCAGGCTCGCGACGACGTTGACATGCGCGAGCCCGCCGCGCAGGCGCCCGACCAGGGCGAGGCAGAACGCCAGCAGCCGCTCGCTGATCGTGCCGGCGTTCATGACCCCGGCGGCGAGGATGAAGAGCGGCACCGCGAGCAGCACGAAACTGCTGTAGAGGCCGTTCAGGATCTGCTCGGCGGCGAGGCCCACGTCCTGGCCGGCCGCGAACAGATAGGCGATGCCCGCGATCAGCATCGCGAACGCGATCGGCATCCCGATCGCCCCGGCACCCAGGAACAGGGCGAGCATCAAAAGGAACGGCCAGCTCATGGGTGCGGTCGGCGGCGCGGCGCGGCCTTGTCTTCTCGGCTGTTCTTCTTACGCGCGCTCAGGAAGCCGCAACAGCGGCCGCCCGGTCAACCCTCGAGCCCGGGCACCGGTCGTCTCCCATGGCGAGGCTCCCCACCCTCGGCCGCTCACCGCCCCCTCGGCTTACGCCTCGCGAAGTCGTCGGCGATCTCCTCGAAGGTCATGAACCTGACGCCCGGGTGCGCGCTGATGTGGCCGAACAGGCGCTCGTGCATCGCCAGCACCTGCGGCCGGCCCGAGACGTCCGGGTGGATGGTCATGGTGAAGACCGCGTAGTCGTACTCGCGATAGACCCAGTCGAACTGGTCGCGCCAGATCTCCTCGAGCTGGCGCGGGTTGACGAAGCCATGGCTGTTCGGCGCGGCCTTGATGAACATCATCGGCGGCAGGTCGTCCAGATACCATGACGCCGGGATCTCGATCAGGTCGGTCTCCTGGCCGCGCTCGAGCGGCTTCATCCACTCTTCTGCCTTCTTCGAGTAGTCGATCTTGGTCCAGCGGTCGCCCACGCGCACGTAGTGCGGCTGGAAGTCGTGGTGCATGAGCGAGTGGTCGTACTTGAAACCCTTCTTGAGCAGCAGCTCGTTCGTGATCGGGCTGAACTCCCACCAGGGCGCTACATAACCGCGCGGCTTCTGGCCGAACTTCTGCTCGATCAGGCTGATGCACTTCTCGAGCACCGCCTCCTCCTGCTCGGGCGTCATGGCGATCGGGTTCTCGTGGGAGTAGCCGTGGACGCCGATCTCGTGGCCGGCATCCGCCACCATCGCCATCTGCTCCGGGAACGTCTCGATCGAATGCCCGGGCACGAACCAGGTGGTCCTGATGCCGAAACGCCGGAACAGCTCGACCAGGCGCGGGGAGCCGACCTCGCCCGCGAACATGCCGCGGCTGATGTCGAGCGGGCTGTCCTCGCCGCCGTACGAGCCCAGCCAGCCCGCGACCGCGTCCACGTCCACGCCGTACGCGCACAGGATCTCTTTCGCCATGATGTCCCTCCGCTCGATTGTTCACGTGGGCCGCGAGCGCCCGCTTGCCCCCCGGCCGTGAGGCATTTGCGACGATGATAGCCGATGCCGGGGGGAGGACAAGGACGCGCCCGTGGAGCGCCCTTCCGGGCGCCTGGGCAACCGGCGCGCCCCGGATCTCCTGGATCAGCTTCAGGCGGATCGCTTCCGCGAAGTCGTGGTAATCACGAGCCGTGATCACGAAGGCGCCGGGTCCGCCGACGACGTGCTCTTCGTAGTAGCGGCCCAGGTGCGGGTGCTCGTTCTGGATGACCAGCCCGTTGATCGTGATGCCCAGGGCCACGGCGGCGTCGCGCACGCCGGCCGGCTCGCGGCCGGCGTTGTTCGGGCCGTCGCCCGACAGATCGATGACCTGGCGCCGGCCGTCGAAACCGTTGCCGTGGAACATGCCCATGGCCGCCGCCAGCGCCGCGCCGATCGCGGTCTCGCCGAGCATCGTCCGAGGTGCGGTCTCGACCTGCGCGGCGAAGCGCGCGGCGGCCGCCTTGTCCGCGATCCGCCTCCAGCCGGCGACCAGGGTCTGCTGCCGCAACCCGGACCATTGCATCAGCGCCACCGCGATCCCGCCGGGGCCGGATGCCTCGATCGCCCCGAGCACTTCCGGATCGCGAAAGGCCGCGGCCAGACCCTGCATCTGGAGCCGGTACTCGCCCTGATCGACACTGCCCGAAGCGTCGACCGCGAGCACCAGCTCGAGCTCGACCGGCACCGCTGTCTCCGCCGTCGCCGGCGAGGCGCAAAGAAGGCCCAGCGCGCACATGATCCTGGCGCAGAGTCTCGTCACGGCAGCACCCGCCCTCTCGTGCCGCTTCCCGATTTCGCCAGCCTAGCACGAGGCGTGCGCGCAGCCGGCCCCGGAATCTTGTGAGCTCGCTCACGGCGTCGGGAGCGCGCCTTACGCTAGTCTCCGCTTCATCATCGACCGGCAGGAGGTGCGCCCGCCATGCCTGCCGCTCGCAGCGACCACCTGGCCCACGCACAAGTGGGCGGACGAGTATCTGTGGCCGGCGCTCAAGAAGGAGACTCGACGAGCCGCGTCCCAGGGCGGTCGCGCCCGATCCGCAGGATCAGCCGCGGCAGCTGCACCCTTCGCCCGGGTCGAAGTAGGCGCCGCACCGCTGGCAGCGCACCAGATCGACCGCGCCCTGCGAGGCCTTGCGTGCGGCCGGGCGCTTGCTGGCCCGCTGGGCGAGCGCCCGCTTGTGCTCGCGGGCGAGGCGGTTGACCAGGGCGAAGCCCTTCCAGACCGCGACGATCACCAGGATGGTGAACAGAATCTTGCCGAGGGAAAGCCCCAACACCGCACAACTCCCCTGCCCTGTCGCAGGCAGCCTAACGCATCAGAGGCCGTAGCGCGACCAGAGCGCGCGCTCGGCGAGACTGGCAAGCACGCCGTCGACCACGGCCTTGGCATCGAGCGAAGCTCCCGTCATGCCGAGCCGCCGCTGCCACCAGGACCGCGCGGCGCTGACCTGCGGCAGCTTCACCTTATCGCCGAAACGTTGTCTGAGGACAGTGTGCAGAGCGCCGAGGCCGTCGATCAGGCCGAGCTCCAGCGCCCGCCGGCCGGTCCAGATCTGGCCTTCGAACAGGTCCCGGTCCTCGCCCTTGAGCCGCACGCCTCGCCGCTCGCGCACCTCCGCCTTGAAGCCGGCGTGGATCTCGTGAAGGATTTCCTTCATGCGCTCCACGTCGTCCGGATCCTGGGGCTGGAACGGGTCGAGCAGCGCCTTCTTGGCCCCCGCCGTGTAGACGCGGCGCTCGACGCCGAGGCGCTGAATCGCGTCCGTGAAGCCGAAGCTCGCATGGATCGCACCGATCGAGCCCACGATCGAGCTGGCATCGGCGTAGATCTCGTCGGCCGCGAGCGCCAGCCAGTAACCGCCGGATGCGCCCACGTCCTCGATGAAGGCGAGCACCGGCAACGACTTCTCCGCCGCGAGCGTCCGGATCCGCTCAGCGATGAGCGCCGACTGCACCGGCGAGCCGCCGGGCGAGTTGACCGCAAGCGCCACGGCCTTGGCGCCGCGCACCCGAAAGGCCCGCTCGAGCGCCGAGTTGACCGCGGCGATGGTCAGCCCGGTGGGCCGCAGGCCCGCCGCACCGCCGATCACGCCGGCCAGCCGCACCACCGGCACCACCGGCACGCCCGGCGCCAACGGCCAGACCGCCCAGGACGGGAGCGCGAGCTTAGGCATCGGCCCGCTCCCGCTCGGCCGAGAGCAGGAGCGGCTTGGCCTGGCGCAGGATGCATTCGGCGGCCGGGCTGTAGCGCCCGTCGGCCTCGTGCAGCACGAGGCCGCGCAGCAAGCGGAGCGGCGCGCGCGAACCTTTGCGGCCCTGGATCAGGACGCGCTTGGCCGGGCGCCGGTCGCCCGCAGGCCAGAATGGAAACACCACCATGTCGCCGAGCTTGCCGTTGAGCGCCGCGAGGATCGCGTCCAGCCGCTCGGCGCGGTGGATCAGGGTGAGGTGACCGCCGGGCTTGAGCATGCGCAGGCAATTGGTGAGCCAGCCGGCGAGGTCAAGCTCGCCCTCGACATGCGCGCCGGCGCGGCCGCT
>CAZXYL010000428.1:0-6763 GCA_964644915.1 uncultured Geminicoccaceae bacterium | reverse complement strand
GGTCGCCAGGCTCCGCGATTGGCGGCTCGGTGCCCGACCCGGAGAGCGGCTGGCCGTTGTACAGGATGGTGTCCAGGCTCAGCCCGGTGACCCCCCGCAGCACCGCCGCGTCGACCACGCCGCCGCCGCCCTTGCCGTCGGCGTCGATCTGCACTCGCGTGCTGCCATCGGCCTCGGCCAGCCTGACGAAGTCGCCGGCGTTCGAGCTGCCCGGCTCGTAGCCGTTCAGGAGCGCGCCGACCTCGATCCGGTCGCCCTCGTCGGCGTTGAAGTCGCGCACCTGGTCGACCGCCGCGTCGAGCGCCCTGAAGACGTAGGTGTCGGCACCAGGGCCACCGCTCAGCGTGTATGCGCCGGCCGCGACATCGATCACTCGCCCGGGCCGGCATCGATCACCACCTTCATGGAGCTGCTGCCGCCGCGGATCCGGATGACGTCATCGCCTTCGCCGGTCTCGACCCGGAAGGTGCTGCCCGTGCTGCTGTTGCTCTCCACGGTGATGTCGACGACATCGTCGCCGTCGCCGGTAACGACGCTGCCGCGCTTGGCCCCGGTAATGGTCACCTGCGAGTCACCGCCGTCGCCGAGCACGACGTCGGCGTGGACGAAGTTGTCGATCGTGACCGAGCCGGCCTCATCGTCGGCGACGAGGACGTTCTTGACCGAGTTCCAGGCGCTGTCGAGCTTCACGTCGACGGCGCCGTTCGCGTCCCGGGTCACGGTGGCCGCGGCGCTGTCGGCAACGCCACCGATCTTCATGTCGGCACCGGTGAGCGTCGTCGTGCTGGGCTGGTCGGGGTACAAGGTGTGGCCGCCGGCAAGGACCTGCTCGCCGTTCGGGCCGGTGGCGTTGCTGAGCACCACCGCGAGCTCGCCGTTCGGCCCCGGTGCGGGCGAACTCGTGCTGCCGTTGCCGCCGTCACTGCCCACCGGGTCGAGCCCGCCGTTGTCGCCGTCACCCTCGCCGCGGGTGTAGGCGCGGATGTAGTCGATCTTGTACTCGGCCGGGAACTCGGTGTTGGCGTTCGGCGAGCCGGGCCAGCCGCCGCCGACCGCGAGGTTGGCGAGCAGGTACATGGGCTTGTGCATGTCGCCCGGCGTCTTGCCGCGCGCCATCTCGACCCCGTCGATGTACCAGATCAGCTCGTCGGGGGTCCACTCGACGCCGAACTTGGTGAACCGCTCGGAGGTGTCGTGCACCATCGCCGAGTGGTGGTCCGTGGCCGCCTGCTTGGAGTGCGACGTCATGTAGACGCGCTCGGGCTGCTGCCCGAGGATCTCCATGACGTCGAGCTCGGGCGGCCACGACCGGTCCGAGGGCAGGAGCCAGAACGCCGGCCACAGGCCCTTACCATGCGGGACCTGGGCGCTGATCTCGAAGTAGCCGTAAGTCTGGCTGAACGTTTTCTCGGTGGTGATGACCCCCGATGTGTAGTCCCGGTTGTCGAAGGTCGACTTCATGCCGGGATCGGTCGGCTTCGCCTCGATCGTGAGGATGCCGTTGTCGATCGAGAACGGGTTGACGCCGTTCGAGCTCGCTTTCTGCGGATCGACATAGAACTGCAGCTCACCGTTGATTGGGTCGTCGCCCCAGTGATACTGCGGTTTCCAGACGCCGCCGGCGCCATTCCACAAGCTAAGGTCGTTGAACTCTTCGTTGAAGGTCAGTGACCAGTCCGAGTAGTCGATGTTCTGCGCCATCTGAAGTGCTCCCCGTGCACTTGCATTGCTGTTCCCCTCGGATGCGACGGAGCGATACGGGCCGATGCCGTCGCGATCCAACCAGCGCTCACTTTTCTTCTTTTAGCAGCAACCATCAGTTGAGAACAAGGTCGCCAGCCTGCTGCGATCGGTTTCTCGACCGTAGGAACCCCGCGCTTCCCAGCAGTCCTGGACCGAGCGCTACCGTTCACCGCAGCGCGTGGCTGCGGCAATCATGTCCCGGTCCTGCGCGTCTGGGCCGGCATCGCTCAAGCCACCGCCAATCGGATCGCCATAGACGAACGATCCGGCGATGGCCGCACGACAGCCCTAAAGGTCACAGCCGCCCGGATGGGCGTTGCGTACCCCGCACGGAGCGCCGACTGCTCAATGGAACCGACCGGTTACTCGATCAGCTGGTCCCCGCAGTTCAGCGTCAGTCTCGACACGTTGAAGGTTTGCAGCACGTATTCCTCCCCATGCACCTGTCTCGCTGTGCGTGGAGCCGACGATAGCGCTCCCAGCCTATCGACGGCGTTCAACCGGCGCTCATAGGTTATTTGATTAAAACTGCCAGTTGAGAGGGTTCTCCACGGCCCGGCGCGCCCACCTTCGCCCCGGTGCGGAGTTCTGATCTCCCGACTTAAGCCCCCTCTGTCGTCGTTGCCGGCGGTCGCCAGCGGGCCACCGCCTGTTTGTCGGCTCCCTCTTTACGCTCCGACCGAGGGCGGTTCAACCCCTATTTGGCCGCTCGAGCGCTAAGATGATTGCGCGGTTTTACCACTGTAGATTGATACATATGATTTCGCTGATACGCGGGTGCCGGCCTCCTCGACGCCGGGCGGCGCGGGGCGGCCGCGCCTCCCGGATCAAGGTGCCCGCCGGGCCAGGCCTGGGGGCCCGCCCCGAGCGCTAGTAGCCCTCGCGCGCCAAGCGCTTGCGCAGCGCCTTGCGCCGGCGGCGCAGGGATTCGGCCTTTTCCCGCACCCGCCGCTCCGACGGCTTCTCGTACGCCCGCCGACGTTTCAGCTCGCGAAAGACGCCCTCCCGCTGCAGCTTCCGCTTGAGCGCGCGCAAGGCCGAGGCCACGTCGTTGTCGCGGACGAAGACTTGCATGCTGGCTCCTTTCAGTTGGCGCTTTGGAGGGGTGCGGGATTGCGGCGCGCCCGCGGCGCGCTGGCGCGCCCGCCGGGATGGGTCCGAGGCTTTTGCCGCGGCGGCCGTGCCGGCGTCTCCGCCCGCGGCGCCCCGGGGCCGACGTGCCAGGGATGATCGGCGATCACGGGGATGCGCCTCTTGATCAGCGCCTCGATGTCGTGCAGATACGCGCGCTCCTCGGCATCGCAGAACGAGATCGCGATGCCGCTGTTGCCTGCCCGCGCGGTGCGCCCGATCCGATGAACGTAGCTCTCGGGCAGGTTCGGCAGGTCGTAGTTGATGACGTGCGTGATGCCGTCGATGTCGATGCCGCGCGCCGCGATGTCGGTCGCTACCAGCACCCGGCCGGCGCCGGTGCGGAAGCGCTCGAGCGCGCGCGTGCGGGCGTTCTGCGACTTGTTGCCGTGGATCGTATCCGCCGCCACGCCGACCCGCGCCAGCTGGCGAGCGACCCGGTCCGCGCCGTGCTTGGTGCGGGTGAAGACGAGCGCGCGAACGACCGCGGTATCCTCGAGCACCCGCGCCAGGAGCGGATGCTTGTCCGCCTTCTCGACGAACATGACCTGCTGCTCGACACGCGGGACGGTCGAGGCGACGGGATTCGCCGCGACCTTGACCGGGTTCCTCAGGATGCTGTCGGCGAGACGCGCGATCTCGGCCGGCATGGTGGCCGAGAAGAGCAGCGTCTGGCGTCGCTCGGGCAGGACTTTGATGAGCCGGCGCACGTCGTGGATGAAGCCCATGTCGAGCATGCGGTCGGCCTCGTCGAGCACGAACACCTCGAGGCGGTCGAGCCGGACGAAGCCCTGACCCATGAGATCGAGCAGGCGGCCGGGCGTGGCGATGAGCACGTCGACGCCGCGCGCCATGGCCTTGACCTGCGGCATCTGCCCGACGCCGCCGAAGATCACGGCGCGGGTGAGCTTGAGATGACGACCGTAGGTGGCGAAGCTGCGCTCGATCTGGGCGGCGAGCTCGCGGGTCGGCGTCAGGACCAGGACGCGGCACGCGCGGGCCGCGGTCGGGCGAACCTCGCCGGCCAGACGCTGCAGGATGGGCAGCGCGAACGCGGCGGTCTTGCCGGTGCCGGTCTGGGCGCAGCCCAGGAGGTCACGGCCGGCAAGGAGATGGGGGATCGCCTGCGCCTGGATCGGCGTCGGCGTGGTGTATTTCTCGGTGCGGATCGCGCGCTGGAGCGGCTCGATCAGCCCGAGGTCGGCAAAGGAAGTCACGTGTCGATAGCTTTCGGAATGGCCGCGCGCCGGCCGATCGCCGACGCTGCCCGGTTCAGGCCATCCCGCGCGCAGCAGAGGCAGCCTCTCAGCTGGATTGGAAGATCTCGGGATGCAGCGGCGGCGGTTGCACCGCCCTGGGCCGCTTTGCGCGCTCGCGAGCCATCGGGGCCGTTGACGCCCCTTGGCCTTATACATGCGGACGCTGGGGCACACAATCAAGCCGGCACCGCGGCTTGCCTGCAGAACGGCCGCGCCGGCGGCCCCTTCGCGTCGGCGATGCGGCGCACGCATCTAATTGTTCGATGACGCTTGTGGTCGGCTCGGGGTGGCACTATCTTGTTGCGAGCCAGTTGTTGACGTTGCTGGTTGAAGACGATGCTGCGCTACCCGCGTCGCCCGCCACTCTCCAGGAAGACGTTGAGACTGTCTCGCGCCCGGCATGTCGCCTGGTGCGGAACCGTTGTCGAATGAGGACAGACTCTTGAAGACCG
This sequence comes from uncultured Geminicoccaceae bacterium, assembly GCA_964644915.1. GTDB lineage: Bacteria > Pseudomonadota > Alphaproteobacteria > Geminicoccales > Geminicoccaceae > CAZXYL01. The sequence continues at coordinate 2,178 of CAZXYL010000428.1, read as the reverse complement.
GAACCGTGAAGTGGTTCAACCGCGCCAAGGGCTACGGATTTATTCAGCCTGATGGTGGCGGCGCCGATGCCTTCGTGCACATCTCGGCCGTGGAGCAGGCCGGCCTCGACGACCTGACCGAGGGTCAGCGCGTCAAGTACGATCTCGTACCGGGCCGCAATGGCAAGAGCTCGGCCGAGAACCTGCAGCTCGCCAGCTGACGTCTTAGCGAAGACGGAACGAAAGCCTCCCGGGGCTCGCCTCGGGGGGCTTTCTTCGTTCCTGTGTCCCGCTACGCGCGCTCGAACGGTGCCGGGTCCAGGAAACGCCGCAGCACGTTGCCGGTGATGCCGGCGACGTTGTTGTCGTAGCCGTTGTGCGAGAGCGAGCCGCACCAGGCGATCGAGCCGACAGAGAAGACCGCGCCGCCGGCAGACGTCTCGAAGAAGGCGAGATCCGCGCGCACTAGGTCGTTCTGTGAGCCGGAAAGGTCGGGCGTCATCACGTTCACCTCCTCCGTCACGACCAGAATCAGGTCGGTGTGGTTCTCGCTCGATGCGAGCACCAGAAGGTTGGGCGGCGTGCCGAGCGCGTCATCGGCGCGATCCAGCTCGAGGCCTGCGGCCCCGCCGCCGATCAGGCCGAAATCGCCGATGATCTCATCGTCCACGCCCTCGAAGATGAAGGCGGCGCGCGGATCGTAGGAGCCCGGCCCGCGCCGGTAGTACGAGCTGAGATCGAACCCCTGGGCGGAGAAGCCCAGGCCCACGACCACGTTCGGCGGCCGGCCGTTGCGCCGCCACAGACCCCCGAACTCGCCCGTGAGGCTGTGCCAGTACTCGCCGGGTTCGGCCGCCCAGGTGCGAATCCCGCCCTCGGCGCGACGCACCTCGATCACGCCCGGCAGCTCCCCGTGCCAGGCGATCCGCCAGTACCAGCCGTTGGCGCCGAGGTACATCAGCCGCCCGCCCCGGTCCAGCCACGCGAGCATGGCATCCGACATGCGCTTCGAGTGATACTCGGGGTGCGTGCCGGTGAGGATGACGCGGTAGGGCTCGAGCAGCGCCACGCCCTCCTGCTCCAGATCCTCGTCGGTGATGAAGTCGACCTCGACGCCCTCGTGGTCGAGCCAGTCGATCAGGTGCGTGTCGGCGTTGAACTGCCACAGCCCCGATCCGTGCGCGCCGAGCCAGGACGAGTACTTCGGGCGCAGGTTGAGCACCGGGCGCAGATAGGACGAGTAGCAGACACCGCTCCGGTCCGAATGGACGTCGTAGAGCGAGTTGCCGAGCTCGCGGTGCTCCTGCAGGTACAGATCGCCCATCTGATAGACCAGGAGCCGGCCCATCAGCATCTCCGCCGCCGGCCCGTCCAGGTGATTGTGGTCGTTGGCATAGGCCATGTAGCTCGCGGTCGGCACCAGGAACGCGGCCTTGGGTCTGTTGGTCCTGGCGGCAGCCCCGCGCGGCGGCCGGACGAAGAAGGTGATGTAGTCCTCCTCCGTGCCGTCCTCCGCCTCGCCGCACCACACGTGCGCGGCATAGGCGCCGCTTCTCATGCCCTCGGGCACGGCGAGCTCGAAGTCGGGCTGCCAGCCGGCATCGTAGAGATCGTCGTCGTGGAAATGGATGGCGCCATACTGCTCCGGCCGCTCGGTCCAGCGAATGGTGCTCGCGTCCCAGTTCCAGCCCTTCATCGCCCGCGCCGGCAGGTTGGCCAGCTCGCCGTGCAGCCCGAAGGGGCCGAGATCGACCACGCGCGTGGTCGGGATGTCCTGCGCGAAGTCCCAGGCCGCGACGAGGTCCCGCCGCACACCGTCCGGCATCGGGCGCAGCAGCACGGCATCCAACTCGGCGGGTGCGAGTGCGCGCGCGAGAAGCGCCGGGCCGTCGAGCTTGCCGTTGTAGTGCTGCTCGAGGGCCCCATTCGCCGCTGGCAGGCCGGCCATCAGCAGCGGCGCCTCCGGCATCCGCGGGGTCACCCCGACCGTCTCGGTCACCGTCGCCTCGTCGGCGGTCTGCGCCGCCGGCATGAGCGGGCGCTGCACCAGCGTGACCAGCTCCTCCCCGGCATCGAAGGTTGCCGCGACCAGGTACCAGCGCCGCGTCAGGAGCTTGCGGCCGCTCGCGACCGTCGCGACGCCGCGCTGGCCGTCGCCGAGGGTCAGCGGCAGCGCCCCGTCGCGGATCTCGAGCGCAA
>CAZXYL010000427.1:0-7547 GCA_964644915.1 uncultured Geminicoccaceae bacterium | reverse complement strand
CGAACGCCAGGAACTCGGTGCCGGGGATCAGGCCCTCGTCGTCGGTGACCTCGCCCTCGGCCGTGACGTTCGGGCCGTAGAGGGTGCCGTAGCCGCCGCCCGGGGTGATGTCGACCAGCGCCCGATAGTTGTTGTAGATCGCGAGCCGGCGCAACTCGGCCGCGGTCGGCGGGCTGGAGACGGCCGGCGCCGTCGGGTCGGCGAGGCCGCTCTTGCCGAGACCGGCAGTCAGCAGATCGTCGCTGTCGGCGTCGTAATGGCTCTCGAGGACGTCGCCGCGGATGAACCGCGGCTTGTGGTTCAAAGGGCCGTCGGCCAGTGCCACGCACCCCGGCCCCACGACCAGGGCGAGCGCAACGCTCGCAACGACGGATGGCTTCGAGAGCGGCCGGCAGTCTCGCATAGCTGGATCTCCCTCTTTCGTACTTTGAATGGTGTCGCTTTCGTTGGACGCCGCTCAGGCAGGCCCGGGCGGCCGCGCCCGGCTGAGAAAAGTCTGCGCTTCCTCCCGGGTCTCGAAGATGTGCGGCGCGACCTGTAGCGCGAGACCTGGGGATAATACGTCTGTTCCAGGTGCTGCACCATCGTGGCATAGGCGGCGGTCAACTCCTCGTCGATCCCACCTTGCTCGCCCGCGCTCGAAAAGGAAGTGTTGGGCGGCGGCCCGCGGCAGGCCGGCTGCGGGGGGCGTGAACGCTACCTTTGGCCATGTCAGTTCTTGCGCTCACTGCGGATCAGGGTGGGGAGAGACGGCCGCCGGGAAGCTCACCGACCGCAGACATCATCCGGCTTCGGCCTGGCGAGATACTGTCGAGCTAAAGCATCCTGCGGAGCGGCTGCGGTGCGCGGTCTCGTCCTGCTTCATCGGTCGAGCCGTGAGACTTCGGCCCTCGGCCTGCGAACGATCGGACGGGTATTCGACAGGCTGTCGGCTCAGGAGGGTGGCGCGCTGGCCTCGATCTGCCGCATGCTGCCCAGCAGCTCCAAATTCTTTGCGGCCGGCGCGTAGAACGAGGCGCTTCTTTCGAGCGCGCGCAGGAAGTACGCCTCCGCCCGCGCCAGGTCGCCGCGCAGCAGGGCCACGTAGCCCAGGTTGTTCAGCGTCGGCGGCAGATCTTCCCGGTCGACCCCGGTGAGAGCTTCGGCGTAGCGGCCCTGGTAGGCGAGCGCGAGGCGCAGATTGGTCCGTGCCACCTCGAGCGAAGGGTCGAGCTCGAGGGCCCTGGAGAACTCGGCGGCGGCCGCCTCGTATCGGGCCTGCGCCACCAGGGACATGCCCCGATTGTTATGGACGAGCGCGGGCTTGGGGCTCGTGGCGAGCGCCTTCTCGTAAGCCGCGGCCGCCTCGTCCCATCGTTGCTGCAAGTCGTAAGTGCGCGCGAGCGCGTTCCAGGCGCGCCAGAGCGATGCGTCCTCGGCGGCGGCCTCGCGCAGCATCGGCTGTGCGGCGTCGAGTTCGCCCCTCGCCAGACGGGCGATCGCAAGTCCTTGGCGTGCCTGCAGACGCAGTTCGGGAACGTCCTGGATCTCCAGGAAAAGCTCCTGCGCCCGCTCGTGCGCGCCGAGACCGAGATGGGCCTCGGCCAGACCGAGCGTCGCCCGGTGGTGTTCGGGATCCTGACCGACGACCCGCTGGAACCTCGTCAGGGCCTCGCCATACCGCCCCTGGGCCAGCGCGCGCTCACCAGCGCTCACGGCAGCAGCCGGATCGACCGTCTGGGGCCGGACGCCGCCGGGACCAGGATTCTGATCCGGCACCCCGGCGCAACCGCCGACCGCAAGCAGCAGGCCGAAGAGGATGAGAGGGCGGATCGTCGCGCGAATGGTGGCCATGGGGGATCAGCTCTGTCCAAGCAGCGTGGCATCGAAGTCGAGCAGGTCGGCGCCGAGGCGCAATCGGACGGCGCTCCGCTGCTCCGCGTTCTGCTCGAGCGCGACCTGGCCCGGCAGCACTCCCGAAAGGCGGGATGCCTCGGCCTCGAACCCGGGCCGGTAGAAGATCACGCTGGTCCTGTGGCCGAACGAATCTGCATTGGTCAGCCGCTGCACGGTGACGCCATGACGGCGCAGGTAGGTGCGCATCCGCGCCGCCATGTGGCGACGTCCGGCGCCATTCGAGACTTCGACGAGGCCGCTCTGTCGCGCCCGATCGCGGCCCTGCGCCTCAGCCGGGCCGGGGGCGCGGTCGGCGACGACGTGGACCACCCGGAGATCGGTCGATGCGGCATCGGCCGCCGACGCGGCGTGCCGGGGTGCAGTCACCAGGGTTTGCAGCCGTGTGGACGAGCGCTCGACCCACATCGCGGGCATCGCCCTATCAGCGGGGTCCGAAGCGCGTTCCGCCCGCGCCATCATCGACTGCCGCTCCTCGAGGTGATGGCGCGCCACCGCGAGATTGGCCGCCACTATGGGGCTGTCGGGCGCCAGCTCGGCCGCGCGCAGAAGGAGGCGGAGCGCCTCCGCCGAACGGCGCTCCTCGAGCAGCGTGCGCCCGTAATTGTTCAGCGTCTGTGCGGACCCGGGCTCGATGGCCAGGGCGCGCTGGTAGTAATCACGCGCGATGCGAGGACGGCCGAGCTTGCCGTAGGTGACGGCGATCGCGTTCAGCACGGCCACCGAATCGGGATCGGTTCTCTGCGCGTCCCGAAGCGCCTCCAGCGCGAGGCCGAAGTTGCCGGCCACCAGATGCGCCTTGCCGCGGTGATACGCCGCCGCGCCCCGCTGCCCGACATCGGTCACGGCGGGGACACTCACCGCTCGAGCCTGCCAATCGGTCGTGGAGCAGGCGCCGAGCGCCAAGACGAGCATTCCCCAGAGCGGCACCCGCAGGAGGGAGCGAGGCTCTGCCCACCAGAGTCCCGGGGTCGTCGGCATCGCTCATTCCACCAGCTTGCGCAAGGTTCGGATCGCCATGACCAGCGACGGCCCCGCGAGGATCAGCATGACCGGCGGGACGGTGCAGGCGATCGTCCCGAGCGCCAGCTTGACCGGCAGCTTGTTGGCCTTCTCCTCGGCCCGCACCATTCGCTTGGCGCGCATCTCGGCCGCGTAGACGCGGAGCGCATCGCCGATACTGGTGCCGAACCGATCCGATTGGATCAGCACGGTGACGAACGCGCTGATCTCGTCGACCGCGACCCGCCGCGCCAGATCGCGCAGCACGTCGTTGCGGCTCTTGCCGGCGCGCAGCTCCAGACCGACGATGAGCAGCTCTTCGGCGAGTTGCGGATGCGCCGGCGCGATCTCCTCGGCCACCCGATTGAGCGCCGCATCCAACCCCTGCCCCGCCTCGACACAGACCAGGAGCATGTCGAGGGCATCGGGGAAGGCGTCGCGGATCTCGCTCTGGCGCCGCTGCACCCGCAGGGCGACCCAGATGGTCGGCAGGTAAAACCCGACCAGGCCCGACCACAGGGTCAGCAGCAGAATCTTGCCGAGCGCAAGGTTGGTCCCGAGCAGCGGCGACAGGAGCGCGACCGTCGCCGACAGACCGAGCCCGAGGCTTGCCCGTGCCAGGTAGTAGATGCGGACCGCCGACCGGCCATGGTAGCCGGCGCGGGCAAAGCGCTCCCGTAGCCGGGAGCGATCGGCCTCCTCCTTGGGGGTGAGATAGACGTCCAGCTTCTTGAGCGGGCCGGCGTCGTCGCGCGGACGGACCGACGGCTGCGGCTCCTCCTCCGAGCGCTCGCTCGTCCCATGGGCAAGGCGCCGCTCGACCCGGTCGGGTCCACCGAAGAGGCTCACCAGCCCGACGACCGTGAGCGCGACTGCCGCGAACAGGAGCAGCAGAATCCACGCCTGATCGCCCAGTCCGGCGAAGAGGTCGATCGATTGCTCCAGTGCCGGCATCTCTCGTCCTACACCTTGAAGTTCACGAGCCAGCGCATGGCGATGACGTTGACGATCAGGAGAACGACGGTCAGGCCGGTCAGGAACGGGAACATCGGGTCGTCGGCGATCTGCGCGTAGTAGTTCGGATTGATGAGGTACAAGGCGCCAGCCAGCCCCACCGGAAAGGTGGAAAGGAACACCGCGGAAAGCCGCCCTTCCGCTGAGACCGCCTTGATCTTCCGGGACATGTGGAAGCGGTCGCGGATCACTCGCGCGAGACCGGCGAGAATCTCGGCTAGGTTGCCCCCGGCGCTGTACTGGATGTTGATGGCCACCGTCATGTAACGCAGATCCGGTACCTCCACCCGCTCGTTCAGGTGCTCGAAGGCGTCCTCGAGGTCGAGCCCGTAGGTGATCTCGTCGATGACGATGCCGAACTCGGTCCCGATCGGGTCGGGCAGTTCCTCGGCGACGATGTTGAGCGCGGCGCTCAGCGGATGCCCCACCTTGAGGCTGCGCACCAAAAGGTCGAGTGCCGCCGGCAGCTGCTCCCCGAACTGACGGATGCGTCGCCGGCGCCGCCACTCGACGTAGAGGGCGGGCACGGCGAGGGCGAACGCGAGCACGCTCAGGACGGCGAGCGGCGGCGGCAGGGTCGTGACGAGACGGAGGCTGATCAGGCCGAGCAGGGCCAACCCGACCGCCCAGAGCAGCAGCCGATGCACCGGCACCGCGAGGCCCGCCTGCGCGAGCCGTCGCTCGACGAGCGCGATCATCGGCAACCAGCGGGCGGCCCCTTCCGGATCCCGCGGCTCACGCCGCAAGGCCTTGAGCACCTGGCTCTGATCGGCGCCGGCCTCGATCATCCGCATGCGTCGGTTGACCACGGCCCGCGGACCGTAGCGCGCGTCGACGGTGAGCTGATAGGCGCCCTCGACCACCAGCAGCACCCCGACGAACAGCGCGGCATACATGAGGAGGCTCATCTCGATGCCGAACATCGTTCAGCCCAGCTTGCGGTGCGGGTTGTACAGATCCTCCGGCAGCCGAACGCCCCAGCTCTCGAAGCGCCCGGCGAACTTGGGCCGGATGCCCGTGGCCTCGAAATGGCCCCGGATGGTGCCGTCCGGATCGGTCGAGGTGCGCACGAACCGGAAGATCTCCTGCATCGAGACGACCTCGCCCTCCATGCCCGTGATCTCCTGCACGCTGATCAGGCGCCGGCGCCCGTCGCTCAGGCGCTGGAGCTGGATCACGACGTGCAGGGCGGCGGCCATCTGGGCCCGCAGCGACTTGATCGGCAGCTCGATGCCGGTCATGCCGACCATGTGCTCGAGGCGGGCGAGCGCATCGCGCGGGGTGTTGGCGTGAACCGTGGTCATCGAGCCTTCATGGCCCGTGTTCATGGCCTGAAGCATGTCGAGAGCCTCGGCGCCGCGCACCTCCCCCACGATGATCCGATCGGGCCGCATGCGCAGGGCGTTGCGCAACAGGTCGCGCTGGCTGACCTCGCCCTTGCCCTCGACGTTCGGCGGGCGGGTCTCCATGCGCGCCACGTGGGTCTGCTGGAGCTGCAGCTCGGCCGTATCCTCGATCGTGACGATCCGCTCCTTGTCGCTGATGAAGCTCGAGAGCGCGTTCAGCATCGTGGTCTTGCCGCTGCCGGTACCGCCCGAGATCACGAGGTTCAGGCGCGTGCGCACCACGGCCCGGAGCAGCTCCGCCATCTGCTCGGTGATCGAGCCGATCTCGATCAGCCGCTCGATCGTGTACGGCATCTTGGAGAACTTGCGGATCGAGAGCAGCGGGCCGTCGACCGCGCACGGCGGCACGAGCGCATTGACCCGTGAGCCGTCGGCCAGGCGTGCATCGACCCAGGGCTGGGATTCGTCGACCCGGCGGCCGACGGCGGAGACGATCTTGTCGATGATGCGCAAGAGATGCCGGTCGTCCTTGAACTTGACCGGGGTGAGCTCCAGCTGGCCGAAGCGCTCCACGAACACCTGATCGTGCGTGTTCACCAGGATGTCCGAGACCGTAGCATCCTTGAGCAGCGGCTCCAGCGGCCCGAGGCCGAGCACCTCGTCCAGGATCTCCTCGACCAGCCGCGTATATTCCTTGGAGTTGAGCGCGACGTTCTGTTCGACCAGCAGATCGCGCACCATCGCGCCGATCTCGCGTCGAAGCTCTTCCAGCGGCACCTTGTCGATCATCGACAGGTTGAGCATCTCGAGCAGCCGCTGGTGCAGGCGCACCTTCAGATCCGTGAGATCGGCCCGCCCGGTGAGTGCCTCGCCGCCATGGGAGTCGGCCGGGGCCTTCCTCGCCGGGATCGGCGGTGCCTTCGCCGAGACCGGCGTCGGCGGCATCCGGCTCGCGAACCTTTCGAACATCTCCGACGTCTCCCGGCTCAGGCTGCCGACGCCGGGACCGCTTCCGCCTTGGCGGCGCGATCCAGCTCGTCGGCGGCGCTCTCGGCCATGGCCCGCACCTTCCTGCAGAATCGGCTGCGCGGCTTCACCGCGAACGCCGGGATGCCCTGATTGAGGGCGGCGAGCACCAGGTGGAAATCGTTCGGCACGAAGTGGTCGATGGCGCGGCCGAGCGCCTTCTCCGCCTGGCGGATCGGGACCTGGCCGCTCCAGCCGAGCGAGGACCGGTGCCGATTGAGCACGAGCTTGATCGGCAGGGCGTACATGCCTTCGTCGTGGAGGATGTCGAGATAACGCTTGGTCTGACGCACCGCCGGCACGTTGAGCTGCGTCACCAGGTAGAGCAGGTCCGACTGGGCGAAGACGGTCTCGCTCCAGCTGGCGAGCGCCTGGGGCAGATCGATCACGACGTAGTCGTAAGCCTGACGGGCATAGTCGAGCAGCTGCGTCATGAGCTCCGGCTTGAGCGCCTCGAGCGGCATCATGGTGCTCGGAGCGGTCAAGACGTGCAGGCCGCTCTTGTGCTGAACGGTGCTGCCGCGCAGCAGGTCGAGATCGAGCCGCTCGGGCGCGCGGACGATCTCGATCATTCCGGGCGTGGCCTCGAGATCGAGGTAAAGGGCCACCCGGCCGAACTGCAGGTCGAGGTCGATCAGACAGACGCTGACCGCTTGTCCCTTCTTCCGCTGCATCAGGCTGTAGGCGGCGTTCACCGCCAGCGTGGTGGCGCCCATGCCGCCCGCCGCCTTGGCGAAGGTCAGGATCCGGCCGGTGGCGCCCCGACTCGACCGGCGTTGCCGGATTCGTTCGATCGCGGCCTGGAACGCCTCCTGAAGGTCAGCGCGGTTCAGCGGCTGGGGCAGAAAGTCATCGACCCCGTCGCGCAGGAGGCGCCGCATGCCGGAGGGGGTGAGGTCCTGCGCCGTGACCAGGATCGGCGTCTGGGTCACGGCGGAGTCCAGCTTGAGCAGGTGCAGGGCCGCCATGTCGTCCGGATCCTCGACGTCCACCTCGATCAGCAGGATGTCCGGGCTCCTGGCGTGAATGTCGCGCACGCTGAGGTCCTTGAGCGCCGAGATCCGGACGTCGAGACGAGCGCCCTTGGTCTCGGCGATCGCCTCCTTGAGGTCCTCGCGAATCTCCGGCTCGCGCAGCACCGCGAAAACCGTCCACGATCCGTGTCCACTCATGTTCGACCTCGATTATCTCGTTCGACTTCGCATGCGTTCCGATTCACGTGCCGACGGCCGCGCTGCTCAGGTCCTCGCCCGTGAAGGTCGCGCT
>CAZXYL010000426.1:0-2638 GCA_964644915.1 uncultured Geminicoccaceae bacterium | reverse complement strand
GGCTCCTGGACCTCGTCGGCATCGCCGGCTTCGGCGCGATTGAGTTGAGCGACTTCGGCCATCCTGCGCCCTCCCGTCGGTTGCCCACCTTATATGCCGACGGAGAGCCGCGCCGCCAACCCACATCGGGCATCCGGCGGCGCGCGACTTGGCCGCAACTCTTACCTTACGCGCCCGCGGCCTTGGCCGGCTGCCGCCGGCGCCACTCCTCGATCACGCCGTTCGGCAGCGGCGCGGCGCCCTCGGCCACGGCGCTGCGGTAGGCCCGCTCGGTCTCCGGCTGCTCCTCCCGCTCCAGCTCGCGGAACTCGCGCCGCATCGCCACGAGGTCGCGCGCCACGTGCAGCGCCTGCCCCTTCACCGCCATGTCCTGGCCCTTGAGCTGCATGCGGCCGCCGAAATAGAAGGCGATGATCAGGCCGAGCAGCGCCCAGAAGCCGTCGGGCATGACCTCGTAGGCGGTCGCGACCTGCAGAAAGCGCACCGGGTCCAGGGGCGCCAGGAGGAAGAAGGCGAGCACGCCGATGGTCATCAGCGGCCGCGGCAGGCGGTTCAACCCGTCGACCAGCGAGTCCCACCAGGTGCGCCGCTCGCGGCCTTGGAACTCGGCCGCGAACTGCTGCAGGCAGGCGAGCTCCTGCTCGCTCAGTGCGATGCGCTCGGCGTGCGCGCGCTGCGCCTGCTGCTCCGAGTTGGGCTTGAAAGCCTCGACCAGCTCCCTGGCCGGGCCGAACAGCCCCGGGACGATCTTCCACCAGCTCATGCCACCAGCCTCGCCTGCGCGTCGAACTCGGCGACGCGGTTCATCCAGCCGTTCAGGAACACCGCCTGGCTCGGGTCGTTCTGGACGATCAGGCGGTAGAAGTTGCGCCGCTCCTCGACCAGGGCGGCAAGCAGCCACTCGCCCATGGCCTGATCCGCCTCGTGCGCCACGCGCCGGGTCTGCGGGCCGCAGACCCCGTCCACGTCGAGCGGCCCGAAGCCGGTCGCGTTGCACACCTGCTGCACGAAGCTGATCGCCCGCCTCGGCCCGTGATTGGCCGCGCTGTCGAACACGAACGGCTGCATCCGCGCCGGCAGCGTGTCGATGCGCGGGGCCAGGAAGTACTCGGTGCGATAGATCTCCTCGGCCAGCTCCCTGGTCAGACGCCGAACCTCGCCGGCGCTCACCGCCCGGCCGAGGTATCGCGACAGGGTGCGTTGCGTGATGCCGAAGTTGGTCGGCCCGCCGGCATCGGCGGGATGGTCGACGTAGCCGCCTTCGCGTCTGATGATGTCATCGATCATCTGATCCACTGTCCTGGGCACTGCAGCCGCCTCCACGCGTGACATCCGGAATCGAGTCGTCCTCATATAGGAGTATTATCCTATCTACCAGAGATTGCAGGCGGCGTCGATTCAAAATGGCAGCCATGCGCTGCCGCGATCCGGTCGCTCTTGCCGGCGTGCCGCCAGGCGCTAGGCTGCGGCGGGCGCGTGCGGGCATCGCGTCGCCAGGGAGGGGACATGACGGGAGGGGCGGCGGCGCCCGCCGCGGCGGCAAGCGATCGGCTCTACGCCAGAGGCGTGGTCCTGGTGCTGCTCGCCGGCGTGGCGTGGAGCACGGCGGGCCTCGTGATCCGTCTGATGGAGCAGGCGGGCGGCTGGCAGATCGTCTTCTGGCGCTCGGCCGCCATGGTGCCGACGCTGCTCCTGTTCATCGCGCTCCGCAACCGTGGCGAGGTCGCGGCCGCGTTCTGGCGCGCCGGCTGGAACGCGAGCGTCGGCGGGCTGTGCCTCGCCTTCGCGTTCGCCGGCTTCGTCTTCGCCCTGCTGCACACCACGGTGGCGAACGTCCTGTTCATCCTGAGCGCGGCGCCCCTGCTGGCGGCGGTGCTCGGCTGGCTGATCCTGGGCGAGCCGGTGCGGCGCGCGACCTGGACCGCGATGATCGGCGCGGTCGTGGGCGTGGGCGTGATGGTGGCGGGCTCGCTCGAGCGCGGCGCGCTGCTCGGCAACCTGATCGCGCTGCTCACCACCTTCGGCTTCGCCGGGTTCACCATCGCGCTGCGGCGCGGCCGTGACGTCGACATGCTGCCGGCGGTGTGCTGGGCCGGCGCGTTCTCGATGCTGATCGCGGCGCTCGCGATCCTGATGACGGGCCCGGCGCTGGACGGCTTTCGCGTCAGCGGCCACGATCTGGCGCTGTGCTTCTCGCTCGGGATCGTGCAGCTGTCGCTGGGCCTGGTTCTCTATACCTTCGGCTCGCGCCATGTGCCCGCGGCGGAGCTGGCGCTGCTCGCCATGACCGAGGTCGTGCTCGGCCCGATCTGGGTCTGGCTGGGCGTGGGCGAGACGCCGTCGATGGCCACGCTCGCGGGCGGGGCGGTCGTGCTCGCCGCGGTCGTCTTCCAGGCGATCGGGGGCGCGCGCCGCCCGCGGCCGCCGATCGGCGTCACCTGAGGCCCGACCTCGCCTGCGTTGGCCTCTCTTGCGGGCCGATGTAGGGTCCGCGCATGGGCGAGAAGGGGGCGACGCAGCTATGGAGAGCTTCGGCGCGTTCCTGGACTGGGCGGTGCAGTTCGTGGGCGCGGTGAACGAGCAGGCGGCAGGGCTGGACGGGCGCGCGGCGTTCGTCCTGGGCCTGCTCACCTGGTTC
>CAZXYL010000425.1:0-10989 GCA_964644915.1 uncultured Geminicoccaceae bacterium | reverse complement strand
GACCCTGGCGCCGTCGATCATCTCTTCGCGGCTCTGGCGGGAGAGACGCCCGTATTCGGGGAACGAGGGCACGTGGAACAGGACGTGGCCCTCCGCCTCGTAGGCATGCCCCTGGGCGATCAGCCGCTCGATCATCGCCAGCATCTGCGGGATGTGCTGGGTCGCGTAGGGCTCGATCGTCGGCGGCAGCACGTTCAGGGCCGCCATGTCCTCGTGATAGGCGGCCGTGTAGCGCTGCACGATGTCGTCGGTCGAGAGCCCCTGCTCGCGCGCCGCGATGATGATCTTGTCCTCGACGTCGGTGACGTTGCGCGCATAGAGCACGTCGCCGAAGCGCGCCTTCAGGACGCGGTAGAGCACGTCGAAAACTACGGCGGCGCGCGCGTTGCCGATGTGCGGGTGGTTGTAGACCGTGGGCCCGCAGACGTACATCGTGGGCCGGCCGGGATCGGCCGGGCGGAATTCCTCCTTGGCGCCGGAGAACGAGTTGTAAAGCTTCATGGCTCGGGTAGCCTGGATCCTGGCGAGCGGAACGCCAGCGCTAACTTGGCAAGAGCCGCGCCCGCGTTCAAGCCGGTCCGAAGGCCCGCCCTCTGCGCCGGCCGGGGTGACCGGGTCGAGCCCTACTCCTCCAGGCGCATGGCGCTGAGCGTCCGCGTGTCCTCCCCGCAGGGGAAGGCGGTGCGCAGGCCGAGCAGGAGCACCTCGCTCGCAGGCTTCGCCTCATAGCCGGCGTGGCTGGCACCCCGCTTCTTGATCAGCGTCAGGAACGCCTGCGTGATGCGCGCGGCGACACTCGCGATCTCCCCCTCCGCCTCGAAGCGGAACAGGCCGGCCGGCGCGCAGAATAGCGGGTCCTGATGCATGCTCGCCGCAGCGTTGTTGGCCGCGTGCAACGCCTCGAACACCGTAAAGATGTAGAACTCCATGTTCTGATAGAGGATGATCTCGTCGTCGGTGAGCGGACGCTCCTTGGCTTCGAGCGGGAGCCGCTGCAGCTCCAGCATCTCGCCGAACGTGAACATGGCATTGTCGGCGCGCACGGCCGGAGCGATACTCGCCAAGCTGGCGGCCAGACCGAGCAGCAGCGCCAGGACCTTGGTCGGCCGCGTCATCGGAGCACGCCCACGTCGATCACCTCGGGGAGATATCAACCAGTACACGATGACTCTTCTCAATCTGGCGTTGATTGTCAAACCCTTTCTTCCGTCGGGCACCGCGCCCCGGAACGAGTCCGGCGCACCAATCCGGCAGGCATGGCGCGACGCGCGCGGAACTTGGGCCCGGCCGCTGACTTGATTCGGTGGCGGCCGAGATGCGCACGCGCGCGCTCGAGGCCGGACAGAACGATCCAGTTCGAGTGGTCATGACCACGATTGCTGCTGGCGCCGCGCGGCTCCTCGCGGCGGGCGAGACGTGCTGGCGCATCGCCGACGCGGACCGGGCGGCCGTCCTGATCGACGGTCAGGCCTATTTCTGCGCGCTCAAGGCCGCGCTGCTCCGGGCGCAGCACTCGGTCGTCATCGTCGGCTGGGACATTCACAGCCGGGTCCGCCTCGAGCCGGACGCGCCGGACGGCGAGGTGCCGGACGAGCTGCACCGGCTGCTGCGGTACATCGTCGGCCGCCGGCCCAAGCTGCACGTCTACATCCTGATCTGGGACTGGCTGCTCCTGCATGGCCTGGATCGCGAGCGCTGGCCGGCCTATCGCTTCGGCCGGCTGCACCGGCGCATCCACTTCCGGCTCGACGGCAACCATCCGACCGGCGCCTGCCATCACCAGAAGCTGGTCGCGATCGACGATCGGCTGGCCTTCGTCGGCGGCCTGGATGTGACCGCACGGCGCTGGGACGAGCGCGCCCACGTGCCGCTCGAGGCGCGTCGCGTGGACCCGGACGGCAAGCCCTATCCGCCGTTCCACGATCTGATGCTGGCGGTTGACGGCCCGGCCGCGGCGGCCATCGGTGAGCTCGCCCGGGAGCGCTGGTTCCATGCCACGGGGCGGTTGCTGAAGCCGCGCCCGGGCGATGCCGACCCGTGGCCCGCGGAGCTGGAGCCGGGCTTTCGGGCGGTGCCGGTCGGGATCGCGCGCACCCTGCCGGCGTGGGAGGATGCCACAGGCGCGCGCGAGGTCGAGAGCCTGCACATCGCCGCGATCCATGCCGCGCGGCGCTTCGTCTATATCGAGAACCAGTATCTCACCGCGGTCTCGGTGCGCGACGCGCTCGCCGCCCGGCTCGCCGAGGCGGACGGCCCCGAGGTCGTGATCGTGGGCACGCGCCTTTGCGAGGGCATGCTCGAGACCGCGGTCATGGAGCAGGGCCGCGCGCATCTTCTGGCACGTCTGCGCGCGGCCGACCGGTTCGGGCGCCTGCGCGCGCTCTACCCGGTCGTGCCGGGCGAGGTCTCGGTCAACGTCCACAGCAAGCTCACGATCATCGACGACCGGCTGCTGCGGATCGGCTCGGCCAATCTCGCCAACCGCTCGATGGGGCTGGACACAGAGTGCGATCTCGCGATCGAGGCGATGCCGGGCGATGCCGCGACGGCGCGCGCGATCGCGGCGGTCCGCGCCGATCTCTTGGCGGAGCATCTGGGGCGATCGCCGGCCGAGGTCGCCAGGCAGCTCGAGGAGACGGGCTCCCTGATCGCCACGATCGAGCGTCTGAATGGCGGCCCGCGCCGGCTGGACAAGATCCGCTCGGAGCCGTCGGATCTGCTCGCCGTAGCCGCCACGCTCGCCGATCCCGACGGCCCGCTCGAACCCGAGCAGCTGGCCGAGCGTCTGCTGCCGCGGCCGCGCCGGCGCCGCCTCGGCGGCCCGATGCTGCGGCTCGGTGCCGTGCTCCTCGCCCTCGTCGCCCTGGCCGTGGGCTGGCGCTACACACCGCTCGCCGACCTGCTCGATATCGAGAGCACGCTCCGCCACGGCCAGGAGTACGGGCTCTCCCCCCTCGGCGCCGCCGCGGTGCTGGGCGCGTTCGTGCTCGGCGGGCTGGTGCTGATGCCGGTCATGCTCCTGATCACGACCACGGGCATGCTGCTCGGCCCGGTGCTGGGCTTCGTGTACGCGCTGGCGGGAAGCCTGGCGAGCGCGGCCCTGGTGTTCCTGATCGGGCAGTACCTGGGCCGGGACGGCGTGCGCCGGCTCGTCGGGCGCCGCCTCAACGCCGTCGGTCGCCGGCTCGCGCGGCACGGAATTGCCGCAGTCGTGCTCGTGCGTCTGATGCCGGTGGCGCCCTACAGCGTGGTCAATCTGGTCGCCGGCGTCTCGCACCTGCGCCTGCGCGACTTTCTGGTCGGCACCGGGCTGGGCATGGCGCCCGGCACCGCGGCGCTGGTGATCTTCGGCGATCAGCTGGAGGAGGTGCTCAAGCGCCCGGAGCCGGAGAACGTCCTCGCCCTCGCGCTGGTCGCGGCGGCCCTGGTGCTCGGCGCGTTCGCGCTGCTGCGCTGGTCCCGCCGGCGCTCGGGCTGATGGCCGCGCGCCGGCTGCGCATCGCCACCTACAACGTGCACGGCTGCCGTGGCCTCGACGGGCGCTGCGATCCCGCCCGCATCGCCGCCGTACTGCACGAGCTCGAGGCCGACGTGATCGCGCTCCAGGAGGTCGAGTCCCGCCCCGCGCGCAGCCGCTTCGACCAGTTCGAGACGCTGGCCATCGCGACGCACATGACCCCGGTCGCCGGCCCCCAGATCCTGGCCCCGGACGGGCAGTTCGGCAACGTGCTGCTCAGCCGCGTGCCGATCCTCGCCGTGCGCCGGGTCGACCTGAGCCATGGCAACCGAGAGCCGCGCGGCGCCATCGACGTGGACGTCGAGCCCTGGTCCGATGTCATCCTGCGCCTCGTGGCGACGCACCTGGGCCGCACCGGGGGCGAGCGCGCGCAGCAGATCAAGCGCCTGCTGGCCCACATCGACGAACGCCCTGGAGAGCGCCACGCGACCGTGCTGCTCGGCGACGTCAACGAATGGTGGCCGCGCAGCCGGCGCCTGCGCCTGCTCTCGAAACGCTTTCAGGCTTCCGGCGCGCCGCTCAGCTTCCCGGCGGCCCTGCCCCTCCTGGCGCTCGATCGGATCTGGGTCTCGGCGGGCTGCCGGATGAGGGCCTACTGGGTGCACCGGTCCCGGCTGGCGCGGCGCGCCTCGGACCACCTGCCGGTGGTGGCCGACCTGGACTGCGGGCCGCCCGACCTGCCAGCGGCGCCTTGAACCTGCGGCACATCCGGCCAAGCTTTACAAGTCGTGTCCAGCGCAAGGAGGGCGATCATGGCCGAGCCATCTCTGAAGGCGGTCGAGCTCAGCCTCGCGGAGAGCGGCGGCGAGCTCACGCCGGCTCTGGAAGCGGCGCAGTACGCGCGCTTCATCAAGCCCGAGGAGCCCGAAAGCGAGGCCGAGGCGCAGGCCGTCGGCGCCTTCATCGACGCGTTCGCGAGCGGCACCGAGATCTGGGAGCAGGGCACGCCGTCGAGCCGCACGGGCGTGCTGGCGCAGCTCAGCGCACGCATCGAGGAGCTGGAGCGGTGCGGCCTGTTCGTGCACGCCGCCGCCGTGCAGCTCGATTTCGCGCTGGAACCCGGCCAGATGCTGCGGCTGCCGGTGGCGATCGTGACCATCACCCGCAGCAACCTGCCCCGTGGCGTGGTCATGGTGCCGAGCGAGATCGAGGCCGATGCCGGCGACGGCCCGCCCAGGTCTGCGCTCGACGCTCAGCGTGGCCATGTCGGGTCTCCCCGGCCAAGTGCGCTTGGAGACTATCAATCTCGACCACCGGGTCAGTCCTAGCGACCTACCGCACACCCGGCGTCTCCACCGGGAGTCCGTTGCCGCGCCAGGCGCCGTAGAGCTCCAGGGCGACGTACTCGTCCGAGCCGGGCGCGTACGGCTCGGCGCGCACGCGACCGTTGCAGAGCGCGAACAGGTCGTGCAGCCATTCCATGTCCTGGCCGCCGGAATGGTAGAGCGGGTGCGCGTTGGTCTGGCCCTGGCTCAACAGATTGCCGCGCAGCCACCGGCCATAGTTCTGCTCGTGGCATTGGGCGCAGCTCATGTCGAAGAGGCCGCGCCGCTGGTAATAGTGCTGCCGCCCGCGCTCGAAGAACGGCCGGGCGGCACCATCGACGGTGACGTGCACGGGCTGGCCGCGGGCCTGATGGCGCACGAAGGTGGTCATCGCGACCAGCTCGTCCGAGCCCCACGCCCAGGCCTCGGCGTCCATCTGCTCGGTGCGGCACAGGTTGACCCGCTCCTCGAGGGTGATCGGCTTGCCCGAGGGCTCGTGGTAGACCGGATAGCTCGCTCCGGCGCCGGTCATGCTCTCCTCGGCCTTGCCATGGCAGTCCGCGCACGCTCTGTTGGCGGCACCCTCGGCCCGTGTCCAGAGCTCGGCGCCGCGCCCGACGGTGAACGAGCCCGGGTTGGCGGCAGGGTCGTCCTCGATTGCCCGAACGGATTCGCCCTTTACATGATAGCCCGAGAAGAGCCAGGGGTACGGGCTGCCGTCCGGGGCGGCGACGGCCACGCGCTCGAGGCGGCCCAATGCGTCCTCCCGTCGGGCAGCATCCGGCAAGGGTGCGTCGTCCTGGAGCGTGAGCAGGAAGGCCACGACATCCTCCACCTGCTGCGCGGTGAGGATCGTCGTGCCCTGGAACTCCTTGGCCACGCGATGCAGGCCGTCACGCTTGTAGTAGGCCGGCATGATCGTCTCGGGATCGATCGCCTTCGGATCGACGACGCGCAGGCGCAGCTCGCCTTCGGTATAGCGAGTGGCGACGCCGGCCAGGCTCGGCCCGACGGTGCCGTGCAGCGGCTCGTTACCGAGCGCCGGGATCTCGTGGCAGGCGAGGCAATGGCCGAGTTGGCGCCCGACCGCCGCCTCGCGACCGAGTGCGGGATCGCCCGGCTCATCGGTCAGCGAGGCCGGGATGCTGATCCGGTCGACCACCTCGTACCGGACGAGGTCGTCCGCTGCGGCGGCCGCCCCCGCCAGCGCAGCACTCGCCACGATCGGGAACAGGAACGTGGCCCTCACCTTCATCTCGGCCTCCAATGCCGGGTCTCCGGGCACGCGGCGCCATCGCTTCAAATGGCTACGCTCAATCCATCAGGCCCGCCTTGCGCAGGCCGTCGAGCAGATGCTCGAGATGCGATCGCTCCTTGTAGGGGGCGATCTCGCCCACGCGCCGCAGCGAGAGGTCGGGCTCCGCGACGAGCACTTCTGCGATCTCCCATTCCGCCTCGGCGATCCGCCCGGCATGCGCATAGCTCGCGGCCAGGAACAGGCGCGCATCCCACAGCGTGGGGTTGCGGCGGAGCGCCTCCTCCAGATCAGCGATCGCCTGCTCGTAGCGGTGCAGGGTCAGATACGCCTTGCCCCGCTGCCGGAGGTACGGCGCCGGGAAACGCGGATTGAGGCGCATCGCCTGGTCGAATACGCCCAAGGCCTCCTCGGGTCGGCCTGAGTAGATCAGGATGTTGGCGGCCTGGGCGTGAGCGTCCGCCCAGTTGGGATCGAGGGCGATGGCCCTCTCGATGGCGGCCTGCGCCCCGGCGTAGTTGCGCCGGTACAGCTCCACCTCGCCCAGAACCCAATGCACCTGCGGCAGCCGCTCGTCCAGCGCAAGCGCCCGCTGGACCAGCTCATAGGCCCGATCGGGCGAGGACGTCAGGCTCGGAAAACCGCTCGCCTGGCCAACATAGGTCAGGGCGAGATTGGCGAGCGCGCGGGCGAAGGTGGGATCGAGCTCGAGCGCGCGCTCAAACCACCGCCGCGCCTCCAGGTTCCCCTCTCTCACGCCGCGCCAGTACTGCTCCCAGCCGCGCAGGAACGCATCGTAGGCCTCGAGGCTGCTCGTGTAGCGCTGGGCCAGCCGCCTGCGCTCGTCCTCGCTGAGGGTCACCTCGAGGGCATCGACGATGCTCGCGGCCACCTTGTCCTGCAGGGCAAAGACGTCGCCCAGCTGGTGATCGAACCGTTCGGCCCAGACGTGGAACCCGGTCGCGGCATCGATCAGCTGCGCATTGACCCGCACCCGGCCGTCGGCCGTCTGGACGCTGCCCTCGAGCAGATAGCGGACGCCGAGCTCGCGGCCGACCTCGCGCATGTCGACCGGCTGACCCTTGTAGGTGAAGGCGGTGTTGCGGGCGATCACGAACAGGCCCGAGAGCTGCGACAGATTCGTGATCAGGTCGTCCGTGATGCCGTCGCTGAAGTACTCTTGTTCGGGGTCGGCGCTCAGGTTGGCAAACGGCAGGACCGCGATCGAGGGCTTGTCGGGGAGGGGCAGGACGGTGGCCTGCGTGAAGGCGCGCTCCTGGAGGCTCGGCTGCACGTACAGGAACCAGGCGATGAGCCCGAGCGCCAGCACCAGGCCGAGCCCGATCGCGGACCAGCCGAACGGGCGGGCCGCCGCGACCCGCCGCACCCGGGGCCCGAACCCGCCGCGGTCCGGGCCGTCGCGCACGCGGTAGAGCCGCACCGGCCGGGCGATGTTCTTGAGGCGCTTCTCGCCCAGCCGGTCGAAAGCATGGTCGAGCTTGCCCTCGACCTGATCGAAGGCGGCACCCGAGATCAGGATGCCGCCGGGCTCGGCCAGCGCTTCCAGGCGGGCGGCGACGTTGACCCCGTCGCCGACCAGATTGGCGCCGTCGACCACGATGTCGCCGAGGTTGACGCCGATGCGGAACCGCATCCGGCGGCTCTCGGGCAGATCGGCGTTGCGCTCGGCGATCGCCGCCTGGATCTCTGCGGCGCAGGCCACCGCCTCGACCGCGCTCGGGAACTCGGCGATGACGCTGTCGCCGGCACCGCCGAACACCCGGCCGTGGTGCCGGCGGATCAGCCCGTCCAGCACCTCACGGCTGGCGTTGAACGCGCGGACGGTGCCGAGCTCGTCCTCGCCCATGAGCCGGCTGTAGCCGAACACGTCGGCGCACAGGATCGCGGCGAGCCTGCGTTCGACGCTCAGGGCGGCCATGAGAGTGCCCGGCCAGCACCGGCGCCGGCGCTAATCCACCTCGATGCGCGCGCTCGCGACGTGGACCGAGCCGTCGTCCTCGGTCCAGCTCAGCACGATCTCGCCGCTGCGGGTCGCGACCGTGGTGAACGCGAGGTAGGGGTTGGCGGAGATGCCGGGCGACCAGTCGGCGCTGAACACCTCCTCGCCGTCGTAGGTGCACACGAACTTCTCGATGATCTGGCGCGGGATCTTGGCGCCCGACCCGTCGGTGCGCTCGCCCGATTCCATGGGGTGCGAGATCAGCGTCTTGATCTCGATCACCTCGCCCTCTTTGGCCCGGTCCGGGACCCGGATGCGCGGCTTCGCGTCCTGCATGGCCCTGCTCCCCTCAACCGCCGCAGCCGCCGATCGTGACCTGCACCTCGCGTGCGGTCGCGAACAGCGAGCCGTCGCTCATCTCGGCGAGCGCGTGGACGCGCTGGCTCTCGGCCAGCCGGATGCGGGTCGAGACCAGGGCCCGCCCGCTACGCGGCGAGAAGTGGAACGAGGCGACCTGAGGAACCGGGTTGCGCTCGCTCAGGATGTGCAGGGCCGTGACATGGTCGTCCGCGGTCATCGGGCTCTGCACCTCGATCGTGACCGGTACCGTCGCGCCGTTCTCCGCGATCTGCGGCACGTCGAAGGTGATGCGGCCTTCCTGGACCGTGCGGCCGGCGACCAGCTCGTCCAGGCGCGCCTGCATCGCCGGCAGATCGGCGCGGCCCGGGCGGAGGGGAGAGATCGCAATCGCAAGGACGCCCGCACCGGCCAAAGCCATCAGCTCGCGGCGATTCAAATCCGGCCGATTCTGTATCTGGGCCATCGCTGTCCCCACTGAAGGATCAAATTTGCAGCTAACATAGCACGTTTGTCCGCCAAGGGCAGAAGCGCCGCCATGCCATCGGCGTCGCCGGCGCTGCGGGACGGGATCACCCGCGCTCCGGGCGCGGCTCGGCCAGGGCGGTGCGGTTCGAGGGGACCGGCGCGCGCGAGGGCAGACGAAGGTGCAGGGCCGCCTTGGCCAGCAGATGCGCGCTCACGGGTGCGGTGATGAACAGGAAGATGGTGATGAGCAGCTCGTGAAAGCTGATCCCGGCCTCCTGCGTGCCGAAGTAGATCAGGGACGCCCAGAGCAGCCCGCCGACGCCTAGCGTGGTGGCCTTGGTCGGCCCGTGCAGGCGGGATAGGAAATCCTGCAGGCGGAACAGCCCGATCGAGCCCACCAGCGTGAAGAAGGCGCCGACCAGGATGAACAAGGAGACGATGATCTCGGCGAGCATGGCCAGCCCTCTATTCGATGATGTCGCCGCGCAGGATGTACTTGGCGAGCGCCACGGTGCCGATGAAGCCCATCATGGCGATGAGCAGCGCCGCCTCGAAGAAGATGTCGCTGCCGAGCTGGATGCCCAGCAGCATCAGCAGGGCGATGGTGTTGATGTAGAAGGTGTCGAGCGCCAGGATGCGATCGGTCAGCTCCGGCCCGAAGAGCAGCCGCCACAGGTTGAGGAACATGGCCACAACGATGGCGCCGAAGCCGATCGCAAGCGATGTGGCGAGCATGGCGCGGCCTCCCGTCAGCCGAAGATCTCGATCAGCGGCGCCTCGTAGCGCTGCTTGATGGTGGCGATGGTCTCGTCCGGATCATCCACGTTGAGCCCATGGACCAGCAGGTGCCGGCGTTCGGGGTCGACGTCGGACGAGACCGTGCCCGGGGTCATGGTGATCGTGCCGGCGAGGATCGCGATCGCGTACGGGCTGCGGGTCTCCAGCGGTATCACCAGGAACTGCGGGGTCAGGCTCTGCGGCCGCCGCATCAGGATCAGCTGCGCGACGATCACGTTCGCGATCACGATGTCCCAGACCACCACGAGCGCGAAGCGGAGCCCGGTGCCCCAGCTGCGGATCACCGCCCGCTCGGTCCAGAAGGGTGCTGTGAACAGCGGGATCAGAATCGCGAAGATCCCGCCGAGCACGACGTGCCCGGCCGAGACCTGGTTCTGCAGCAGGATCCAGAGCACGAGCAGGCTGAGGCTCATGAGCGGCTGCGGCAGCCACTTGAAGGTCGGCATCACGGCTCCCTCGACACGAGAGCGGCCACGGCATCCGGGCCCAGAACCGCTCGAATGTAGCTCTCCGGGCTCGCGAGCTGCAGGGCGGCGGCGTCGGTATAGGCGGTGACGGGCCCGGCGAGGAGCGCCATCAGGACGGTGAGCGCCAGGAGCACCGAGACGACGGCGAGGCTGGCGGCCGGCGCCTGCGCCACCCCGATCGCCCGCTGCCCGGCCAGCGTCTTCCAGAACACCACGCTGCCGGCCCGGCTGATCGCGATCAGGGCCAGGACCGAGGTCACCAGCACGACGGCCCAGACCGCGACCAGGGCGGGCGTGCCGCGCGCGCCGTCCAGGATCAGCACCTTGCCGACGAAGCCGCTGAGCGGCGGGAGGCCCACGATCGCGACCCCGGCGGCAAGGAAGAGCCCGCCGACCAGCCGCGGCTGAAGCAGATCGGGCGCCGGCTCCAGGCGGCTCCGGGCCTCGCCCCGCTCGTTGGCGATGATCTCGGCGAGCAGGAACAGGGCGGCGGTGGCTATGGTGCTGTGGACGATGTAGTACATCGCCGCAGAGATGCCGCGCAGGTTGAACAGCCCGACCGCGGCGAGCAGCGTGCCCATCGAGGCGAGCACGAGGAAAGCGGTCATGGCGCGCAGATCGCGGGCCGCCAGCGCGCCGATCATGCCGACACAGAGCGTAATCAGCGCCACCGGCAGCAGCCAGGGCTGGGCGATCATGGCGGCGAACCCGCCTTCCGGGCCGAAGATCAGCGTGAAGACGCGCAGGATCGAATAGGCGCCGACCTTGGTCATGATCGCGAACAGCGCCGCCACCGGCGCCGAGGCCGAGCCGTAGGTGTTCGGCAGCCAGAAGTGCAGCGGCAGGAGCGCCGCCTTGACCGAGAACACCACCAGCAGCAGGAGCGCCGCCGCGCGCACCAG
>CAZXYL010000424.1:0-8261 GCA_964644915.1 uncultured Geminicoccaceae bacterium | reverse complement strand
TCGAGCGGGTGAGCCAGACCGAAGCGGGGGTCGGCGGCAATGCCAACAGCTTCTTCCCCGCGATCTCGGCGGACGGCGACCGCGTCGCCTTCGACAGTCGCGCCAACAATCTGGTCGATGACGACCCGAACCCGTCGCTCGACAACGCCGACATCTTCGCCTTCGACCGGAGCGAGAATTCCATCCAGTTCGTGAGCATCGCGGACAACCAGTTCGCGACCACGCCCTCAATCTCGGGCGATGGCACGCTGGTCGCGTTCCGCGCCTTTGCGACCGGCCAGGCGGAGGACGATCCGGTGGCGGACACGGGCACCGAACGGATCTTCGTCCGTGATCTCACCGACGGCAGCCTGCAGGAGGCGAGCACCGCGGCGGATGACGAGTTTGCGGATGCCGCTTCAGTATTCTCCGACATCTCCGCCAACGGCCGCTTCGTCGCCTTCGACAGCGAAGCGACGAACCTGTCTCCGGACGACGCCAATCCAGGGTTCGACATCTTTCGCAAGGATCTGGTCGACGGCAGCATCGACCTGGTGAGCGTCACCCCCGGTGGCGGCCAGGAGAGAGACTCCCGGGTGCCCTCGATCTCCGAAGACGGCCGCTACGTGGCCTTCCAGAGCAGGGCCCGGCTGGTCGCCGAAGACTTCGACAACGTCAACGACATCTACGTGAAGGATCTGCAGACCGGCGCGGTCACGCTGGTCAGCGCGAGCGCCACCGGCGAGAAGGGCGACGGGCAATCGGTTTCGCCCTCGATCTCCGATGACGGCAACCTGGTCGCGTTTCGCAGCGCTGCCACCAACCTGGTGCCGGGCGACGACAACGGCGTGCACGACATCTTCGTCAAGAACCTCTCGAGCGGCGAGATCCTGCGCTTCGAGGTCACGGGCGATACCAGCAACGTGGCGCCCGCGCCGGGCCTGGTGACCCTGCGGCCGTCGCTCTCGGGCGACGGCACCACGGTGGCCTTCAGCGACGACGTCAGCATCACCGAGGTGGGTGGGATCGGGGCGAGCCAGGTCGTGGTGGCACCCGTGGACTTCGGGGCCGGCATCGCGGCGGCCGATGCCGGCACGAGCCTGCAGTCGATGCTGGTGCCCGACGAGGTCGCGGTGGCCTGATCCTGGTCGCGCCCGGCAGGCGAAGGGCGCCGGGATTGCGCCCTTGGCCTGTCCGAGCCGGCCTCAGCGATAGAAGATGTGGCGGCCGATCTGGGCGGTGCGCGGGCGCTCGACGTGCCACGGGTCGGAGACGCTGCTGGCGTGGAAGAACAGGGCGCCGCCGGTGTGATCCCTGGGCAGCCGGCTCAGCGCCTCGCCCGCGAGCTCCTGGGCCTGCCGCCAGGCCGCGGCCTCGGTCGGCTGATCGCTCTTGCCGTCGCAGTACCAGGAGAACTGACAGGGCGGCGTGTCGCCCCCCTGGGTCACGACCTCGCAGATCGTGTCGGGAAAGCCCGGGTGCCGGGCGCGGTTGAGCACCACGGATGCGACGGCCAGCATGCCCTCGCGGCCCTCGGCGCGGGCTTCCCAGTACATCGCGAGTGCCAGGCACCGGGCCGGATCGTTGCCGAGCGGCGTGGCGCCTGCGGATCCGGCGGACAGGGTGAGGTGGGCCAGCGCGGGCGCGAGCACGCTGGCGATCGAGCGCACAGATGGCATGAGGCTTGAGGTCCCGTTGCTTGAGGCATGGTTCGTTGTTCCGCCCTGGGCGATCAACCGCGCCGTCAGCGCGCGCCCGGGCCTGCGATCGAGCCTAGCTCGTCAGCCTCAAGGAACGGTTCACGCCCGGGCGTTTTTGCCGGAAAGGTGAGGGGGGCCGCCGCGGGCGGGGACCTCAGCGATAGAAGACGTGGTTGCCGATCTGCGCCGTGCGGGTGCGCTCGGCACCCCAGGGAGCGTCGATCTCGACGGCGTGGAAGAACAGCGCGCGCCCGGTCGGATCGGGCGGCGGCTCGGCCAGCAGCTCGTGCGCCAGCTCCCGCGCATCGCGCCAGTAGTCGTTGTCAGGCGGCCGGTCGCTCCTGCCATCGCACCAAAAGGAGAACTGGCAGGGCGGCGTCTCGCCGCCTTCCTTGACGACCTCGCATACGGTGTGGGGAAACTCGTCGTGCCGCAGCCGGTTGAACACCACCGCGGCCACCGCCAGCATGCCCTCGCGGCCCTCGTTGCCGGCCTCGAAGTAGAGGGTGAGTGCCAGGCACTCCGTCTCGTCCGGAGGTGTGTGATCGGCGACGGCGGGCCCGCCTGCCCAAAGGATCGCAATGCCCAGGGCTCCGGCGAGCCCGGTGCGGCGCACGACATGTCGCATCGTCGTTCCTTCGAGTGCCCTTGGAGAGGGCTTGTCGGCACCTCGCGCGGCTGTCAAGCCAAATCACTGCGACATGATGGCCTGAAGGAGGGCCACGGCCGCCGCCCCGTCCCACTCGGCGTCGCCCAGCACCCGCCCGACCTCGCGCCCCTCGCGGTCGATCACCACCGTGGTCGGCAGGCCCGGCGCGCGTAGCGCCCGGGGTACCGCGCCCTTGGGGTCGCGGTAGATGGCGAGGTGCTCGACGCCGACCTCCTCGTAGAAGTCCCGGATCTTCTCGAGGCTCTCGCCGCGGTCGACCGAGAGCGCCACGACCTCGAGATCGTCGCCGCCATGCGCGGCCTGCAGCCGGTCGAGCGCGGGCATCTCGCGCCGGCAGGGCGCGCACCACGTGGCCCAGAGATTGAGCACCACCACCCGGCCACGGAAGTCCTCGAGCGCGAGCTCGCCGCCGTCGGCATCGAAGAAAGCGAGCGCCGGGGCGGGCGCGGGATCCTCCACCCTTACGAAGTTGAATGCCGCCGCCGGCAGGGCCACAATGATACCAAGCAGAGCGACCACGTACGGCCAGCGACGCTTCATTGGACACCCCGATCCCGTTCGGACAGGCGCGTTGAGCGAGAAAACGACAGGGACCCGTGCGCTCGATCTGTGGGGCGGCCATTTCGAGCGCGGCCCCGCGCAGCTCATGGAGCAGATTAACGCCTCGATCGACTTCGACAAGCGCCTCTACGCTCACGATCTCGCGGGCTCGAAGGCGCACGCCGCGATGCTGGCGGAAGTGGGGCTGATCAGCCCGCAGGAGCGCGACGCGATCATGGGCGGCCTGGACCGCATCCAGGCCGAGATCGAAGCCGGCGAGTTCCCGTTCAGCCGCGCGCTCGAGGACATTCACATGAACGTCGAGGCGCGGCTCACCGAGCTGGTCGGCGAGCCCGGGCGCAAGCTGCACACCGCGCGCTCGCGCAACGACCAGGTCGCGACCGACCTGCGCCTGTGGACGCGCGATGCGCTCGACCGCACCGACGGCCTGCTGCGGGCCCTCCAGGGGGCGCTGCTCGCGCGCGCCGCCGAGCACGCGGACGCGGTCATGCCCGGCTTCACCCACCTCCAGGCGGCCCAGCCGGTCACGCTCGGGCACCATCTGCTCGCCTATGTCGAGATGTTCGGGCGCGACCGCGGCCGCTTCGCCGACGCGCGGCGCCGCCTCAACGAGTGCCCGCTGGGCGCCGCGGCGCTGGCCGGCACGAGCTTTCCGATCGACCGCGCCGCGACCGCTGCGGCGCTGGGCTTCGATCGCCCGGCCGCGAACTCGATCGATGCCGTCTCGGATCGCGATTTCGCGCTGGAGTCCCTGGCCGCAGCCGCGATCGCGGCGACCCACCTCTCGCGCCTCGGCGAGGAGCTGGTGCTCTGGTCGACGCCGCAGTTCGCCTTCGTGCGCATGGCCGAGGAGTTCTCCAGCGGCAGCTCGATCATGCCGCAAAAGCGCAACCCGGACGCGGCCGAGCTGGTCCGGGCCAAGGCCGGGCGCATCATCGGCGCGCTCACCGGACTGCTGATCGTCCTCAAGGGCCTGCCGCTCGCCTATGCCAAGGACCTGCAGGAGGACAAGGAGCCGCTGTTCGACGCGCTCGACAGCCTCTCGCTGGGCCTCGCCGCCATGACGGCCATGATCGAGGGCATGCAGGTCGACCGCGAGCGGCTGGCCCGCGCCGCCGCGATCGGCTACACCACGGCCACCGACCTCGCCGACTGGCTGGTGCGGCGGATCGGCTTACCTTTCCGTGAGGCGCACGGCGTGGCGGCGCGGGTGGTTCGACGGGCCGAGGAGCGGCAGGTCGACCTCGCCGGCCTCTCCCTCGAGGAGCTCCAGGCGATCGAGCCCCGGATCACGGCCGAGGTCTTCGAGGTCCTGACCGTCGAGCGGTCGGTGGCGTCGCGGACCAGCTACGGCGGCACGGCGCCCTCGCGGGTGCGCGAGGCGATCGAAGACGCGAGGAAGCGGTTCTTGTGACCACGAAGCAGGCGGCACCCGAGGCAGGGAGGATCACGGCGGATCGCACGCGCGCTGCCCGCCGCGCGCTCCTCCTCCTGCTGCTCGCGAGCCCCCTGGCGGCCTGCGGCCGGCGCGGCCGGCTCGAGCTGCCGCCCGGCGAGCAGCAGCGCTATGTCCCGCCACCGGTCGAGGACGAGGAGGATGACCTCGGGTGAGCGAGGATTTCGCCTATCGGGACGGGCAGCTGTGCGCCGACGACGTGCCCTTGGCGGAAATCGCCCGAAAGGTCGGCACGCCGGTCTACGTGTACTCGGCGAGCGGCATGCGCCGGCGGCTGCAGCGCTTCCAGGCCGCCTTCACCGGCGAGCCGATCCTGGTCTGCTACGCGCTCAAAGCGAACAGCAATCTCGCGGTGATCAGGACGCTCGCCGCTGCCGGCGCGGGCGCCGAGGTCGTCTCCGGCGGCGAGCTCAGCCGGGCGCTCGCGGCCGGCGTGCCAGCGGAGCGCATCGTCTTCTCGGGCGTGGGCAAGAGCCGCGACGAGATGGCAGCGGCGCTGGACGCCGGGATCGTCCAGTTCAACGTCGAATCGGTGCCGGAGCTCATCGCCCTCGGCGAGGTCGCGGCCGGGCGCCGGCAGCGGGCGCCGATCGCGCTGCGCATCAACCCCGATATCGCCGCGGACACGCACGACAAGATCAGCACCGGCCGCCGCCACGACAAGTTCGGCATCCCGTACGATCAGGCGCTCGAGGCTTACGAGCTCGCCCGGCGGCTCGCGGGCATCGAGATCGTGGGCCTGCATCTGCACATCGGCTCGCAGATCCTGAGCCTCGTCCCCTTCGAGGCGGCGTACCGGCGCGGCATCGAGCTGGTGCAAGAGCTTACCCGCCGTGGCGTCCCGCTGCGGCGGCTCGATCTCGGCGGCGGCTTCGGCGCGCGCTACCGGGGCGAGCCGGAGCTCGATCTCGAAGGTTATGCCGCGCTGGTGCGGCGGCTCACCGCCGGCCTCGATGTGGAGCTGGTGTTCGAGCCCGGGCGCTGGCTGGTGGCCGAGGCGGGGGTGCTGGTCGCCAGGGTGCTCTACGTCAAGCCAGGCGCCGAGCGCCCCTGCGTGGTCCTGGACGCCGGCATGAACGATCTGCTGCGGCCGGCATTATATGATGCCTACCATGCGATCGTGCCCCTGGAGGAGGAGGCGGCCGGACGCGCGCCGGCGCCGGTCGACGTGGTCGGGCCGATCTGCGAGACGACCGACATCTTCGCCCGCGCGCGGGTGCTGCCGGCACTGGAGGCCGACGAATGGGTGGCATTCACGGGCACGGGTGCGTATGGTGCGGTCATGGCGTCGGATTATAATTCACGCCCACGGCCCGCCGAGGTCCTGGTCGAGGGCGAGCGCTGGGCCGTGGTGAAGCCGCGCATCGAGCCGGCATCCCGATTTGCCGACGAGGTCATGCCGGCGTGGCTGGCACCTCCTGCGCGCGACCGGAGTGCCTTGGGATAGCAGGGGAATCAAGCTCATGAGCGCAGCCGACCCCAAGCAGAGCTTCGGCTTCCGCACGCGTCTGGCGCTGGCGCGCGCCGCGGGCGCCTTCGAGCTGGTCTGGCCGGCCTTGTGGCCGACCCTGGCGGTCGTCGGCCTGTTCCTGGTGGTGAGCCTGTTCGGGCTGTGGGCGTGGCTGCCGGGCTGGCTGCACGCGCTGGGCCTCCTCGGGTTCGCGGCGGCACTCGGGTTCTCGCTGTGGCGGATCTGGCCGGCGGTCCGCTGGCCGAGCCACGATGCCGGCCTGGGCCGTCTGGAGCGGGTCAACGCGCTCATGCATCAGCCGCTGCGCTCGCTCGGCGACCGGCTCTCGGGCGGGGATCAGGACCCCGGCACGCGTTCGCTCTGGCGCCGCCATCGCGAGCGGCTGCTGCAGAGCCTGATCGGCCTGCGCGTCGGCTCGCCGCGTTCGGATCTGCCCCGGCGCGATCCCTGGGCGATGCGCGCGGCCCTGCTCCTGATCCTGATCGTCGCCGTGGTGGAGGCCGGCAGCATGCTGCCGGACCGTCTCGGCCAGGCGTTCGAGCTGCGTCGTGCCAGCGGCGTGAGCGCCCCGCCGGTCGAGCTCACGCTCTGGGTGACGCCGCCGGCCTATACCGGACGGCCGCCCGTGCGGCTCGCGGTCGAGCCCCCGGCCGCCGACCCGACGGCGGTGCTCAGGCCGACCCCGACGGTGGAGATCCCGGTGGGCAGCGAGGCGCTCGCGCAGGTCCATCATCTGCGCAGCCCGGCATCCGCCTATTCGCTCGCCCTCGACGACGCCCACGAGCCGTTCGCCGGCGTCGGCCGGCAGAGCGCCGAGGCGCGGATGGTGGTCGAGCGCTCGGGCCAGCTCACCGTGGCGAGCGGCGCCGAGGAGCTCGGCTCCTGGCCGATCGAGGCCATCCCGGATCAGCCGCCGGCGATCGACTTCGCCACAGAGCCGGCAGCCACCCAGCGCGCCGCCCTGCGCGTGGAGTTCGAGGCGACCGACGACTACGGCATCGCCAGCGTCGCACTCCTCATGCATCGCCCGGCGGCGACCGGCAACACCGAACGGCTGGAGCTGATGCGCCCGGCGACCGGGGCGACGGAGATCGAGGACACCTCCTATCTCGACCTGACGCCGCATCCCTGGTCCGGCCTGCCGGTGGTGGTCCGCCTCGAGGCGGTGGACGGCGTCGAGCAGGTCGGCCAGAGCGAGCCGATCGAGATCGTCCTGCCCGCACGCGAGTTCCAGCATCCGCTGGCGCGCGCGATCATCAAGGAGCGTCGGGAGCTGGCCGCGGAACCGGAACGGCGCGAGCAGGTGGCGAGCGCCCTGAACCGCCTGAGCCAGAACCCGATGCTCTACCAGCACGACCCGGCCGTCTATCTGGCGCTGCGCTCGGCCGCCCTGCGCCTGATGGCCGACGACAAGGACGAGACGCTCGAGGACGTGCTGCATCTCCTGTGGGATACCGCGCTGCACCTCGAGGAGGGTGGTCTCAGCATCGCCGAGCGGCAGCTGCGCGAGCTGGAGCGGGCGCTGCGCGAGGCGCTGGCCGAGGGCGCGAGCGACGAGGAGCTCGAGCGACTCATGGCCGAGCTCGAGCAGGCGATGGAAGCGTACCTCGACGAGCTGACCCGCCGGGCGCAGGAGATGATGGCGCAGCAGGATCAGCAGATGATGCCGATCGATCCGAACGCCATGCAGATGCGGCGCGAGGACTTCCAGCAGATGCTGGACATGATGCGCGAGATGATCCGCACCGGCGCCCGCGACGCCGCGCGCCAGATGCTGGCCCAGCTGCAGGAGATGCTGGAGAACCTGCAGGTCGCCCAGAACGGCCAGATGAGCCAGGGCCAGGAGATGATGAACCAGCTGCAGGAGATGATCCAGCGCCAGCAGGGCCTGCTCGATCAGACCTACGGCCTCTCGCGCGAGCAGCAGCAGCAGGACTGGAGCGATCGCTTCGGCCAGGAGGGCCAGCAGGGTCAGGACGGCCAGCAGGGTCAGTTCGGCGAGCAGGGCCAGCAAGGGCAGTTCGGCCAGGGTCAGCAGGGCCAGCAAGGCCAGTTCGGGCAGGGTCGGCAGGGCGAGCGTGGTCAGGGCCAGGGCGGCCAGGCCGGCCAGCTGGCGATGGACCAGGAGGCGCTGCGCCGGGCGCTCGGCGAGCTGATGAACTCGATCGGCGAATCGGGCATGCAGATCCCGCGCTCCCTGGGCGGCGCCGAGCTCGCGATGCGCGATGCCCGCGACGCTTTGCAGGGCGGCCAGCCCGGCCAGGCGGCGGATTCGCAGGCGCAGGCGCTGGACCTCCTGCGCCAGGGCGGCCAGGCGATGATGCAGGACATGCAGCAGATGTACGGCCAGGGCCAGGGTCAGGGCGAGGTCACC
This sequence comes from uncultured Geminicoccaceae bacterium, assembly GCA_964644915.1. GTDB lineage: Bacteria > Pseudomonadota > Alphaproteobacteria > Geminicoccales > Geminicoccaceae > CAZXYL01. The sequence goes on along the minus strand of CAZXYL010000424.1, from coordinate 50 downwards.
GGGCAGCCTTACGGGCACAACCCGGACGGCCGGGACCCGCTCGGGCGCTC
>CAZXYL010000423.1:0-2663 GCA_964644915.1 uncultured Geminicoccaceae bacterium | reverse complement strand
GAGCGGGCGCGGCAGATCCTGCCCGAGGGCCGGCTGATCGTCAGCCGGGGCGGCCAGGTGGCCGATATCCGCCTCGAGCCCGCGGACGTGATCGTGGTGCCACCGGTGACCGACGTGATCATCGTGCACGGCGAGGTCAACTTCCCGCGCGCGATCGTGCACCGCCCGGGCGGCCGGATGGATGACTATGTCGAGCAGGCGGGCGGCTTCACCGACCGTGCCGACCCGAATCGGATCGTGCTGCGCCGCGCCAACGGCGAGATCGAGATCGGTCGCGGGCTGCCGGTCGGGCCGGGCGAAGAGGTGAACGTGCTGCCGGAAGTGGACGTCAAGGAGATGCAGATCGCCAAGGACGTGCTTCAGGTGATCTATCAGCTCGCGATCTCGACCGCGGTTGCGCTCTCGCTGTAGGCCCGGGCGATATCTCCCCGGCTCCGCGCGCGCTCTGGTCCCGAGCTCCTGCCGGATCGGCGCGAAAGGCTGCACAAGCGGGTCGTGGTTAATCCGCCGTTAACCACTGCATGGGATGCTGGGCGCGCCCCGAGGGGGAGAAGCTCTTCCGCACGTCGAGGAGGTCGGCCCTGGAACCCCTGCAGCGATATCGGGCGACGGGCGTCCTGTCGCCAGGCATCATGCGCATCCCGCATCTGCGCGCGTTCCTGCCGGAGACGCGCGCGGTCGTGCGGGTGCGCGGGCGGCTGCCGCGACAGCTCGACAGCATCGCCGGCTGGGGCCGCAAGCCCACCAGCGAGCGGGCGCGCCGGCTGGCGGGCCACCGCGGCCTGCCGTACATCGGGCTCGAGGACGGCTTCGTCCGCTCCCTGGGGCCGCCGGCGCGGGGCTTCGCGCCGCTCAGCCTGATTGTTGATCCTGTCGGCGTCTATTACGACGCGACGCGCCCTTCGGCGCTGGAACGGATCCTCGAGGGCGAGGACGACGACGATCTGCCCCTGCCGCTCGAGGACGCGATGGGGGCGATCGCCCGGATCCGCGCCGAGCGCCTGAGCAAGATCAACGATGCCCCGGAGATCGGCCCGGGCGATCTGGACCCCGGCCCGCGCCCGCTGGTGGTGGTGGTCGACCAGACCTGGGGCGACAGCTCGATCGAACTCGGCCTCGCCGGCGAGCGGCAGTTTCATGACATGCTCGATGCCGCGATCGACGAGAATCCCGACGCCGCGATCGTAGTCAAGCTGCACCCGGAAGTGGTCGCGGGCCGCCGCCGCGGCTACTTGGCCGAGCGCGCGCGGCGGCTCAATCTCGCCGTGCTGGCGCAGGCGGTCAATCCGATCTCACTGGTCGAGCAGGCGGAGCGCGTCTACACCGTGACCAGCCAGCTCGGGTTCGAGGGGCTGATCTGCGGCACGCGGGTGACCTGCTTCGGCGTGCCGTTCTATGCCGGCTGGGGCGCGACCGACGATCGGATCGCCTGTGCGCGCCGGACGCGCCGCCGCTCGCCGCTCGAGATCTTCGCGGCCGCGTACATCCGCTATGCCCGCTACGTCGATCCGATCACCGGCGAGGCGTGCGGCATCGCCCGCGCGCTCGAACGGCTGGCGGTCATGAAGCGGGCCAACGAGCGCAACCGGGGCCATGCCGAGTGCCTCGGCTTCGCGCGCTGGAAGCGCCGGCTGGTCCGCCCGTTCTTCGCCGGCATGACGGGCAGCTGGTCGTTTTCGGGCGACGTCGCCGGCGCCGTGCGCCGCGCCGCCGAGCGGGGCGGCCGGGTGTGCGTGTGGGCGTCGCGCGAGCCCGCGGATCTCGCCGCGACGGCGGCGGCTGCGGGCGTGCCGGTGCTGCGCGTGGAGGACGGCTTCCTGCGCTCGGTGGGTCTCGGCTCCGACTTCCTGCCCGGCGCCTCGCTGGTGTTCGATCGCCGCGGCATCTACTACGACCCGCGCGGGCTGAGCGAGCTGGAAGAGATCCTGGAGTTCGAGGAGCTCGATCCGGAGGCGGTCGCCCAGGCGGCGCGGCTGCGGGATCTGCTCGTGCGCACCGGCGTCACCAAGTACAATCTCGGCCGCGAGGCGCCGTTTGGCTTCGAGGCCGACCCGCGGCCGCGGATCCTGGTGCCCGGGCAGGTGGAGGACGATGCTTCGGTCCGCCTGGGCGGCGCGGGGATCGCCTCGAACCTCGAGCTGCTGCGCGCGGTGCGCGGACGCTGCCCCGACGCCTGCATCGTGTTCAAGCCGCATCCCGACGTCGAAGCCGGCAACCGGCCGGGCCGGATCGCCGAGGGCGAGGCGCGGGCGTTCTGCGATCTGGTCCTGCGCAGCGCCAGTCCGCATGCCGCGATCGCCGCAGTGGACGAGGTGCACACGCTGACCTCGCTGATCGGCTTCGAGGCGCTGCTGCGCGGTCGCAGGGTGGTGACCTACGGCGCGCCGTTCTACGCCGGATGGGGGCTGACGGAGGATCTACTGGCGTTCCCTCGGCGGACCCGGACGCTGACGCTGGACGAGCTCGTGGCGGGGGCGCTGATCCTCTACCCGGCCTATGTCGATCCGATCAGCGGCTTCGCCTGTGATGCGGAGACGGTCGCCGAGCGGCTGGCGGCCGGCCGCCGCGGGACGGTGCATTGGAGCTTTCGCCGCCGCCGCTGGCTGCGCCAGCTCAATCGGGCGGTGCGCGGCCTCGTCCATACCGCGCGGCAGGCGGGCTAG
>CAZXYL010000422.1:0-8166 GCA_964644915.1 uncultured Geminicoccaceae bacterium | reverse complement strand
CTCCCCCCGATGAAGCCGTTGATCGCAGGACAGCATTGGGACGCCCATCACAATCGATCCGATGAGCGTCACGCGTCGGCCGGCCGGTCCGTGGTCCATGAGGGACCGCGGTAGAGGATCGTAACGCCACGGCTGAGTTCGGCCCAGGGGCAACGGTGGGTGTCGATCAACTCTCAATCAATGCGGTCTTTGTCGGCGGATGACGCCTCGACAAGACCGGCCTCGGCCGCCGGCAGCAGCTCCGAGAGGACGGCAAGGTCGTAGCCACGAGCCGCTGCGATCCTGTAGTCGCCGGTCGCCGCCTGGCCGTACGCTGTCTCGCGCTTCATGAGCAGATGCGCGCTCGAACCATAGGCTCGCGCCATCGGGATCTCCTCGCAGCAGAATTAGTCATCAGGACAGTGGAGCTTCGATTTCGTAGTCGACGTCACAGTGAGCGTGGCGCTCTTGATCGCAGGCGCACCCGCGATAGCCTCGAGTTCCGGCTCGGGCCGGCCATAGGTCAAGCCGAATGCGAGGCCACCGAGAGTCGGGTCGGCTTCGAGCGCAGCACCGATTTGCTGCAGCAGGTCAGCGACACCCAGCTCGTCATCCTCAGCGCCGCCGCGCAGCGCGCCGACCTCTCGGTCCTGCCTCTGCCCGACAGCCTCAACCTCAAGGGCGGGGCCCTCAACAAGGTGATGGACAGCCTCCGCAACCGCGGCATGATCCGGGCCATCGGTGCCGACGGCGGACCCGAGCGGGTGGTCATCACCAGCGAGGGCATGACCGCGATCGGCGTCGAGCCGGAGGGCACCGAGGAGCCGACTGACGGCACCGCGGTCGAGGCCCCGCAGCCCGCCTCCGAGGCCGACGGCGCGACCACGCCGGCGAAGACCAAGCCCGTCAAGGGCAGGGGCAAGGCGAAGGCCACGAAGGCCGCTGCGGCCGCCAGCGAGCCCAAGGCGGCGCCCGGCGGTGAGCCGACCGCGAAGCCCACGCCCCGCGCCGGCACCAAGCAGGCGCAGATGATCGAGCTGCTCAAGCGCCCCGAGGGCGCCACGGTCGAGCAGATCGCCGAGGCGACGGGATGGCAGCACCACACCATCCGGGGCGCCATCTCCGGCGCGCTCAAGAAGAAGCTCGGGCTCACCGTCACCTCGGAGAAGCCCGAGCACGGCGAGCGGGTGTATCGGATCGGCTGATCACGCCCGCTCCCCCGCAGCCCCGCCCAGGTACGCCCGGCGGGGCTGCGGGTGGTAGCAGGCCCGGCGGTCGGGGTCGATTTTGGAGGGCGCCGCCATGCACCTCACCGAAATCCAGCTCACCGTCCTGAAGGCGGCCGCGCCAATGAGGCGCGGTCCTGCCGCTGTCGCTGGAGTTCCACCGCCGGCTACGCCAAGGCCCTCGCGGCCCTGATTGCCAAGCACGCTATCCTCGCGTACCGCGCCGGGCCCGGCGACGTGATCTGGCACCCGACGGCCCAGGGTGCGCCGACGACGCTCCGCCTCGCCGGTCCCGGCGCCCTCGTTCTGATGGCGCAGGGCGAGCCCGGGCTGGTCTTTCGCCGCCACTACGACAGGACATCGGCTGCGGCAGCGCGTCCCACCACCGGCGAGCGGCGATACCGGGTCGGCCGCAAGCCAAGCTGAAGGCACATGGGAGGCGGCTGTCCAGCACCGCCGGAGCAGATTGTCGGCCGGCTATGACCAACGCCTTGTTCATGTCCAAGGCGTGGTATACCACTCACACAGAGAAAGGTCCCCCGCGGCTGCCCACATCCCTCGCCGGCCGGGCTCCCGGCCCCCCGAAAGCTGGCGCGCCGGCGTGGTACATAACGAACGAGTCAAGGGAGACGATGGATGTCAAGCATGGTCAATCGGCTCGGCTTAGTCGCCGGGTTGGCTGGACTTTCGCTAGCGGCGGGCGCTGCCGCCGCCGAGCTGCCGCGCACTCAGCTCAAGGTCATCGGCCTGCAGAGCCACCTCAACAGCTACAAAACCGGAGAGGTGCCGTTCTGGGAGGAGCGGATCCCGGAGCTGTCCGCCGGCCAAGTCACGGCACGCCTCACCGCCCAGGATGTGCACGGGCTGCAGGGTCCTGAGATCCTCCGGCTGATGAAGCTCGGCGTGATCGACTTCGCCTCCGGCGTCCTCAGCTACATGGCCGGCGACAACCCCGAGTTCGAGGCCATCGACCTGCCCGGCATGTCGCCCGACATGACGACCACCAAGCGCATCGCCGACGCCTACAAGCAGGTGCTGGCCGAGATCATGGAGCGCGACTACGGGGTCAAGCTGCTGATGCTGTTCCCCTCGCCGCCGCAGGTGCTGTGGTGCAAAGGCGCGCTCGCGAGTGCCGACGACCTGCCCGGCAAGAAGGTGAGGGTGTTCAACAAGGCGATGTCGGACATGGTGACGGCGTTCGGCGCCACCGCGGTGACCATGCCGTTCGGCGAGGTGACGCCGTCGCTCGCGCGCGGCGTCATCGACTGCGGCATCACCGGCACGCTATCGGGGAACACCAACAAGCTGTTCGAGGTCACCGACCACATGTACCCGTTGTACATGGGATGGTCGATGCACTTTCACGGGGCAAGCCAGGACGTCTGGGACTCCCTCGATCCGGCGGTGCAGGCCTTCCTCGAGGAACAGTTCGATTGGTTCAACGAGCGCCTGTGGACCGTGGTTGCCGAGGAGGAGCAGGACGGCATCAACTGCTCGATCGGCGTCGATCCGTGCAGATATGGCTACAAGGGTGCCATGACGCTGGTCGAGCCGTCGGACGGCGACCTTGCGCGCCAGCGCGAGATCCTCGAGGCGAGCATCGTCCCCGACTGGGCGAGCCGCTGCGGCAGGGACTGCGCGGAGCGCTTCAACGAGACCATCGGCGCCGAGCTCGGCATCGCCATCGATCTCGGCAAGCTGTAGCACCCTCGGGCGGGAGACCCGCGGTGGTGGGACGACGCCCATGACCGGGCGGCTGCTCGCGCTCGCCGCGCGCGTCTCCCGCTTGGCCGTCCTGGCCGGCGGCCTCGGCCTGATCGTCGTCGCGTTCCTCGTCACCCTCGAGGTGGTGTTGCGCAAGGTCTTCCTGATCGGCCTCAGCATGGCGACCGAGGTCTCGGCCTACGTGCTGGCCGTCGGTACCGCCTGGGCCTATGGCCACGCGCTCCTCCAACGCAACCACGTCCGGGTCGACGCGCTCGTGCGGCTCCTGCCGCGCCGCCTGCTCGTGTGGGTCGACCTGCTGGCCCTGGTCGCGCTGACCTGGTTCGCGGGTCTCCTGGTCTGGTACGGCTACGGCGTCCTCGCCGCCTCGCTCGCCCGCGGCTCGCGGGCAATGACGCCGCTGGCCACGCCGATGTGGATCCCGCAGGGCTTCTGGTTGCTCGGCCTCGCGGTCTTCCTGCTCACCTGCGTGCTGCTCCTCGTCCACGCGCTCCGGCTTGTCCTCGCCGGCCGCAGCGCCGAGGCGAGCGACCTCGTCGGCACCTTCTCGCGCGAGGAGGAGGCAGTGAGCGAGGCGGTGGAGGCGGCTCGCCGCCAGGAGGACCCGGACAGCAGGTCGCCATGATTCCGGCGACCGTCGTTCTCCTCCTCCTCCTCCTTGCGCTCAGCCTGCCGGTCGCGGCAGTGCTCGCCATGCTCGGCCTGGCCCTGGGCAACGTCTTCGCCGGACTGCCCCTGCACCGCGCCATGGGCGAGATCGCCTGGGGTGCCAGCAGCCAGGTGATCCTCATCACCGTGCCGCTCTTCATCCTGATGGGCGAGATCCTGCTCCGCTCGGGTGTGGCCGAGCGGATGTACGACGCCATGGTGCGCTGGACGTCCTGGCTGCCGGGCGGCCTGATGCACTCCAACATCGCCGCCTGCACGATGTTCGCCGCCACCTCCGGCTCGAGCGCCGCCACTGCCGCGACCATCTCCACCGTCTCGATCCCCGAGATGCGCAAGCACGGCTATCACGAGGGGCTGTTCCTCGGCACCCTCGCCGCCGGCGGCACCCTCGGCATCCTCATCCCGCCCTCGATCAACCTCATCGTCTATGGCGTGCTCACCGAGACCTCGATCCCGCAGCTTTATCTCGCGGGCTTCTTGCCTGGCTTCCTGCTCGCGCTGTTGTTCATGGCCACTGTTCTGATCGCCTGCCTGCTTCGCCCCGCTTGGGGCGGCCGGCCGGCGCCCTCCGACTGGGACGCGCGCATCACGAGCCTGCCGGCGCTCCTGCCGCCGCTCGGCCTCTTTCTCGTCGTCATCGGCTCGATTTATGCCGGCATCGCCACGCCGACCGAGTCCGCCTCGCTCGGCGTCATCGCCGCCCTCGGCCTAGCCGCCTTCAACCGGCGCCTCACCTGGCCGATGCTGCGGCTGGCGATCGAGGGCACGATGCGGACCACGGCGATGATCCTCCTGATCGTTGTCGCCGCGTTCTTCTTGAACTTCGTGATCGCCGCCGTCGGCCTGACGCGCGAGATCAACGCCCTGATCCTCGACCTGGGCCTCTCCCCGCTCCAGACGATCCTCGCCATCGTCATCTTCTACCTCGTGCTCGGCTGCTTCATGGAGACGATGGCGATGATGATCACGACGGTGCCGATCATCGCTCCCGTGGTCGTCACCATGGGCTACGACCCGATCTGGTTCGGCGTCATCGTCATCCTCCTGGTCGAGACGGCGATGATCACCCCACCCATCGGCGTCAACCTCTACATCGTCCAAGGCGTGCGCCGCGACGGGGCGCTGCAGGACATCATGCTGGGTGCGCTGCCCTTCGTCCTGGCGCTTCTCGCCACCATCGCGCTCGTCATCGCCTTCCCCAGGATCGCGCTGTTCCTGCCGGAGATCTGGGCCCGGACCCGCTGAGAGAACGCGCCAAAGCCGGATGCGCCGATGATCATCGACTGCCACCACCACGTCATCCAGCACTGGATCGGGGCCTGCGGCCATCCGAGCCGCGAGGTCCACGCCCGCTATATCCAGAAGATGCTGACCCGTACCGTCGCCGCCACCTATCGCGCCCGTGACGGCGCGCCGTCGGACACCAAGGCCCTCTTCCGCCCGGGCGAAGAGGGGTGGTCGGGGCTCGGGGACGTCGCGATTCGGGTCGGACGATTCGGTCAGCTCGAGTTCACCGTCGACGGTGAGGACCACTACGTCCAGTACATGCCCGTCGGCATGCAGCACTACGAGGCCCCGCCCGAGCTGGCGCTGGCCCAGATGACCTATGCCGGGGTCGACCACGCCGTGCTCCAGGCGGGTGGCGCCTATGGCGCGATGAGCGACTACAACGCCTTCGCCCAGAACCTTTATCCCGACAGGTTCACGGGTCTCATGTGGGTCGACGAGGCCATGGCCGGGAGCGACGAGGGCCTCGCCGAGATCGAGCGCGCCAGGGGCCTCGGGCTTCGCGGGATCTATTACAACTGCGAGGGCTTCGCGCGCCACGCCTGGGGCTGGAGCCTCGACGACGCCCGCATGGACCCTTTCTTCGGCAAGCTCGCGGCAGACGACATCATCCTCTGCCTCGAGCTCTCGCCCGGGCCCACCTACGACAAGTCGGGTTACCTCCGCTGCGTCCAGTCCCTCGAGACCATGCTCGACCGCCACAAGGGCATCCGCATCCATCTCGCGATGGGCCCGCCCGTCCATCATTTCGGCCGCAGCGGGCACTTCGAGTTCCCGGAGGAGGTGCTGCGCGTCTATCGCCGCGACGACTTCCTGGTCGAGATCATGCTGCCGATCACCTGGGGTGGGGTTTGGGACTACCCTTATCCCGAGGCCCGGCCGCTGATTGAGGACATGCGCAACCTGCTGGGCGCGGAGAAGCTGATCTGGGGCTCCGACATGCCCAATGTCGAGCGCTTCTGCACCTTCCGCCAGTCGCTCGACTATGTCCGCCGCTACTGCACCTTCTTCACGCCCGCCGAGATGGACCTGGTCCTCGGCGACAATCTCGACCGCATGTACCGCATCTCCGAGCGCAGGAGCCGTGTCCGTGCCTGACCCCTTCACGACCTATGGCCTGACCCGCATTGTCAACGTCTCTGGCACCGAGACGGTCAAGGGCGCGAGCCCGATCGCGCCGGAGGTGGTCGAGGCGGTAAATGCGCTGGTGCCCCACTCGGTCGATATCGGCGAGCTGCAGAGCGCCGCCTCAATGATCATCGCGCGCGCCTATGGCACTGAGGCCGGCTGCATCACCGGCTGCAGCGCCGCCGCCATCGCCACCGCGATTGCCGCTTGCATGACTGAGCGCGACTTGGCCAGAGTCGAACAGCTTCCCGACACTACCGGCATGAAGGATGAGGTCATCATCCAGCGCGGCCACATTGTCACCTGGGGTGGCCATCTGCTGCAGACTATCCGCATCACTGGGGCGAGGCCGGTGGAGATCGGCGCAGCCACCGAATGCGGCGCCTATCAACTCCGCCATGCGCTCGGCGAGCGGACCGCCGCCGCGCTGTATGTGGTCTCCCACCACAGCGTCCAGACCGGGTTGATCGAACTCGCGACCTTCTGCGAAGCCTGCCATGCGGCGGGCGTGCCGGTGATCGTCGACGGCGCCGCCGAGCCGAACTTCCGGGACTTCGTCGCCGCCGGCGCCGACATCGTGATCACCAGTGCCCACAAAGTGTTCGCCGCACTCACCGCTGGGGTGATCGCCGGGCGCAGGGACATTGTGCATGCCTGCATTTATCAGGAGAAGGGCATCGGCCGGCCAATGAAGGCTGGCAAAGAGGGCATCGTAGGCGCCATGGCCGGGATCGAGCGCTGGCTGGCACTCGACCAGGAGCAGGTCCGCCGGCAGGTCTGCGCCCGGCTCGAGCGCGCCCGGGAGCGACTCGAGGCCCTGATCGGCATCCGCGCGTCCCTTGAGAAGGACTGGACGAGCGGCGCCTTCGAGCGCCTGCGCCTGGATGTCGGTCCGGCCGAGGCCGGCCTGTCGGCTTTCGATCTCGCCGCCGCGCTTGGCCGCCAGAGTCCCTCGATCGCCGTGCGCAGCCTCTATGCGGATCAGGGGTTCCTGCAGATCGATCTTCGCCGTGTCGACGACGCCACCGCGGCATGGGTGTGCGAGCGCATCCTCGAGGTGGTGCATGCGGCCGAGGGCCCAAGCGCGCCGGCGCCGCCGCCAAACCCCTCGGACCAAGCGCTTGCCCGGCTTGAGGCTTGGCCGCTCGCACTTCCCGTCGGGCGCTGAAGGGGCGGCAGCAGCCTCATGAGAGAGCCACGCCCCGTCCGCAGCCGGGTCATCGCCGAAGTCGACTATATGGCCGAGGGCCGTCAGCTCGGATATCTCCGCGTGCCCCACGCCCACAATGACTCGGCATGGGGCGCTGTGCCAGTGCCGATCCTGGTGGTTCGCAAGGGTGACGGGCCGACGCTGTTGCTTACCGGCGGCGTCCACGGCGACGAATACGAGGGCCCCATCATCCTCAGCGACTTGGTGCGCGAGCTTGGTCCCGACGAGATCAAGGGCCGCCTGATCGTCGTCCCGACGCTGCATTTCCCTGCCGCTGCCGCCGGGACCCGGCTCTCGCCCATTGACCAGCTCGACCTCAACCGCAGCTTCCCGGGCGATCCCGGCGGCTCCTTCGCCCAAGTGCTCGCGCACTACGTCGGCGAGGTCCTGCTGCCCATGTGCGATGTGAATGTCGACCTACATTCCGGCGGCCGCTCCCTGGACTGTCTGCCCTGCACCATGTCACATATCCCGGACGACGCCGAGGTGAGCGAGCGCACCCTCACGCTCGCCCGCGCGTTCGGTGCGCCCCTACATGTCATGAACCGCGAGGTCGACGGCGCTCACACCCTCCAGTCGCGGGCCGAAGCTCTGGGAGTGATCTCCCTGTCAAGCGAACTCGGTGGCGGCAACCGGGTGAACCTCGACGGGCTTGCAATCGGGGCCCGCGGCGTACGCAATGTCCTGAGACATCTGGGCATGGTGGCGGGCAAAGCCGAACCGGCGGCGGCGACCCGGGTTATGCTGCTGCCTGATGTCGGATCCTACGGCTTCGCGCCGGCCGGTGGCATCTTCTACCCCCGCCACCGGCTCGGCACCTGGGTCGAGGCGGGACAGGAGGCTGGTGCCATTTACGACATTGCCGATCCCAGCCGCGCTCCGACCATCTTCCATTACCGCCGCTCGGGCCTCTTGTGGTGCCAACGCGGCCAGGGCCGGATC
>CAZXYL010000421.1:0-1659 GCA_964644915.1 uncultured Geminicoccaceae bacterium | reverse complement strand
GCGCGCCCGAGGTTGCGCGCGTGAAGTACCGGCGTCTCCGCCGGTCGGGCGCGCGCGAGGATCGCGAGCGCATCGATGAGGCCCTGGCGTCGCCTTCTGCCTGCAGGATTGAACAGAACGGTGACGAAATCGCCATCGGCTGCGGCCTTGACGCGGCGCTCGATTTCGCTCCGGGGCGTGAGCAGGTCGGAGAGCGAGATGGCGCAGAAGTCGTGGCCGAGCGGCGCGCCCGCCCGGGCGGCCGCCGCCTGCAAGGCCGAGATTCCGGGACAGACCGTGAGCGCCACCCGCTGCCAGTCCGGCAGCCCCTCGCGCTCGAGCAGCTCGAGGACGAGCGCCGCCATGGCATAGATGCCGGGGTCGCCCGAGCTCACCAGGGCGACGCGCCGGCCGTGTGCCGCCAGCTCGAGCGCTGCGCGGCAGCGCGCCTCCTCCTCGCCGAGCTCGAACGAATGCCGCGCCGCTCCGAAGCCCGGCCCGAGCAGGTCGAGGTAGCCCCGGTAGCCCACCACGTCCTGCGCCGTTCGGAGCGCCTCTTCCGCCTCAGGGGTGCGCCAGGCCGCGTCGCCCGGCCCGAGGCCCACGATCGCGAGCCGGCCCTGCGCCTCGCCCGCGCGCTCGGGATCGACCGGCGCCGGCGCCTTGGCCAGCGCGCAGGTGGCGCGCCGCGACCTGGTCTTGGCGACGATCAGCTCGGCGTCGGCGCCTGCGGCCGCGAGCGCAGCACCTTCCGCGACGCCGTGGCAGCCGACGCTCGCGAACACCTCGGCCGAAGGATTGGCCAGCCGCGGCGTCAGGGCTTCGAGCTCGGCGGCGCCGAAGAAGCGCGCCGGGAGACCGAGATGCTGAGCGAGCGCATGGACCGCGGGCTCGTCGCTCTTCAGGTCGATCGAGGCGATGCACGCGAGCGCGCCGGGGGCGAGCCGGTGCGTCCGGAGCACGCCCAGGGCGAGCTCGATCAGCTCGGCCGGATCGGTGCCGCGCTCGCACCCCACGCCGAGGGTCAGGACCTTGGGGTGCAGGACGAGCGTGCGCTCGTCGCCCACCTCGTCCGCATCCGTCACCAGGACGGTGTAAGTGCCCTGCGCCGCAAAGCGCACGCGACCGCCCGTGAGCCAGGCGGCATCGCCCGCTTCGACCTGTAGCCCGACCGCCTCGTCGCGCAGCAGGGCCGCGGCGATCGCCTTCGCGGTGCCGGGATTGCGCACCGCCCAGCCGGGCGGCGGGTCGCCGAGCGCAAAGCCCAGGCGCACATCGCCCGCGGTCGTGATCGCGGCCGTGCCGCCGAGCGCTGTCGCTGCCGCGCGCGCCAGCTCGTTGGCGCCCCGATGTCCGCCCAACAGCGGCACGGCAACGCTGCCATCCTCGGCGATCGCCACCACCGGAGGCTCGCTCCGCTTGTCCTGCAGCACCGGTGCCAGCGCCCGGATCACGATGCCGGCCGCGCACAGCGCCAGGATCGGGTGCCCGTCCCGGAACAGCGCGCGCAGATGCGAACCCGGATCCTCGTAGGCGCAATCGAGCACGCCCTGCGCGAGCCGTCCGCGGGGGCCGTGCAGGCGCGCGTTCGCGAGCGCCGCCTTCAGCCGCTGCGCCGTCGGCAGGGCGCTCGGGCCGAGCAGGACGATCGCCGGAGCCCCCTTCATCGCCCGGGCGGCA
>CAZXYL010000420.1:0-2035 GCA_964644915.1 uncultured Geminicoccaceae bacterium | reverse complement strand
GCCAGCAGGAACAGGAGCACGAGCTGAAACATGGCTGGCCTACTCCGCCGCCTTCGACCGGTCGCGGAACAGGAACTCGCGCCCGACCTTCACCCGCGGCACGCCGTCATAGGCGATCACGTCGGCCGTGGCGTAGGTCTCGCTCCAGATCTCCGGCAGATACGAGCCGGTGCCGATGATGTCGATCGGCGCCCGCACGCTCGCCATGAGCTTGCACTTGCGCGGGCTGAAGCCGGAGCTCGCGATGATCTTGACCTGATCGAACCCGGCCGCGTCGAGCCGCTCGCGCATGTGGTAGATGGCGGCGGCGGTGACGCCGGTGCCGACCAGCCAGCGCAGCTCGGTCTCGGTCCGATAGGTGCGCACCCCTTCCGGCGCGTGCCGGTCGAGGACGTCGTAGGACTTCTGGGTGTCCAGGCCCTCGACGAAGCGACCGCCATGCGTGTCGATACGCACGCCGAGCCGCCCTTCGCGGGCCAGCTCGGGGAAGGCATGGCAGACCTCCAGGGTATCGCTGACCTCACGGCCGAAGTAGTCGACCAGGACGTAGAGATTGTCGTTCGGGAAGCTCTCGTGGAACATTTCGGCCGCGCGCAGAGTCGAGCCTGCGTAACCGATCAGGGCGTGCGGCATGGTGCCGAGCCCGCGACTCTGGCCGAAGTAATGGGCGGTCGCGTCGTTGGCGTTGCCGATGAAGCCCCTGGCGCCCGCCTCGCGCTGCGCCTTCTCCGAGCCCACGCTCGCGGCATAAGCCATCAGCTCCGCCATGTCGGCACCCGCACAGTGGCGCGCATCCATGGCGATGAAGGCGACATACGGCAGATCGGTGCACATGAGATAGGCGTTGAAGGCGGCAACGCACGGCGGCCCGAGCTTCTGCAGGAACACCGTCTCCAGATCGACCAGCTGGGTCATGGAGCCGGTGATGTACATGAGCGGCTCGCCGGCACCCACCCAGTCGCCCTCGACATAGCAGAGGTCGACCTCGAACCGCGTGCCGCGCGCCTGCTCCATCTCGCGCAGCCACTCCAGCGCCAGGCGCGGCGTGAAGATCACCGGCCGGCGCATGAAGTAGGCGTAGGTCGCCTGCACGTCGCCGAACCGGCGCACGACGTCCCTGGTCTTCAGGAAGTACTTGTCGGTGAACCGCGGCAGCTCTTCGACGGCTGGGCTCATCGCCGGACCTCGGGCGCTTTGGACGGGCCGCTCAGATAAGCCCGCCGCTTCGTGCAAGGCAAGGCGCAAGCGGGTCCGCCTGTCCCAACCTGTTGCAAGGCAGCCGTCCCGGGAGCATTATTTCCCACTAGGCTCAAATTTACGATAAAAGCCATAGGAGCAAGGCCATGCGCACGATCTCGATTCTCTCGATCGCCGTCTTCCCGCTGTGGGCCTGGTCAGCGACCGAGGCCTCGGCCCAGCAGCAGAGCGACGAGGAGCTGATCGCCAACGCCATGTCGGCCGCGCCCGAGGCGGTGGCGGGCGACGCGGCAATCGTGGCCATGGATGCGGAGGGCCAGATGCGCACGCTGCGCGAGGGTACCAACAACTTCACCTGCATGCCCGACAACCCCCAGTCACCAGGCGACGACCCGATGTGCCTCGACGAGAACGGCATGGAATGGGCGCACGCCTGGATGACGAACACGGAGCCGCCCGAAGGTAAGGTCGGATTCGGTTACATGCTGCAGGGCGGCTCGGACGCAAGTAACGAGGACCCCCACGCGACCGGACCCGCAGAGGGACAGCAGTGGGTCGATACCGGGCCGCACGTGATGATCTTCAACGTTGGCGAAGCAGTACAGGGGTACCCCTCGCAAAAGGAGAATCCAGACACGTCGCAGCCCTACGTCATGTGGGGCGGCACGCCGTACGAGCATCTGATGATCCCGGTCGAGTGAGAGACCGGAAACGAGCTGGCTGAGCTGGCCTCCGCCAGCTCGGCCTTCTTCCCGGTGCACCTGGTTGGCTGACCGGCCTGCGCGGGGAAGGGTGAGCGTTATTGCGCCGCGACGCGCAGGCCCGCGCGCTCCTCCTT